>JBEDDU010000076.1:0-7981 GCA_041176065.1 Verrucomicrobiota bacterium
CGATGATCAGGACGGAGACGGCGTTGATCAGGCCGAAGACCCAGCCACGCTCGGCGCCCAGGAGCCCCCAGGCGAAGAACGTGATCAGGGCGATGCTCACGACGACCACCACGAAATAACCCGCGACGACGTCGGCCATCTTCTGCATCGGGGCCTTCGAGCGACGGGCGTCTACCACCATCTGGACGATCTGGGAGAGCATCGTGTCGGCGCCGACCTTCTCGGCGCGCAGAGTGAAGCTGCCGTCGATGTTTAGTGTGGCGCCCGTCACCTTGTCGCCGGGGTGCTTGGCGACGGGGAAAGGTTCGCCGGTCAGCATCGATTCGTCGACCGCGCTGCCGCCGGAGAGAATGATGCCGTCGACCGGAATCTTCTCGCCCGGACGCACGCGCACGTGGTCGCCGACGCGGATATGGCCGAGCGGGATGATTTCTTCCTGCCCGTCGGCGTTGACGCGACAGGCCGTCTTCGGGGCTAGGCCGAGCAAGGCGGCGAGCGCCCCGGAGGTGCTAGCGCGGGCCCGGAGTTCGAGGATCTGGCCGAGCAGGGTGAGGCTGACGATTTCGGCGGCCGCTTCGTAGTAGACCGAGAGACGGCCCATCTCACGGAAGGAGGCAGGGAACCAATCCGGCAGTAAGGTCGCGGCTAGGCTGTAGCCGAAGGCCGCGCCGGCCCCGAGGCCGATGAGCGTCCACATGTTGAAGCTGCGCTGTTGGAGCGAGGCTTTGAAACGGGCGAAGAGCGTATGGCCGCCCCAGACGACGACCGGTAGCGCCAGGATGAGTTCGACCCACGGCAGGGCGGCGTGAGGCAGGAACGCCAGCGAGTGTCCGAACATCTCGATTGCGGCCAGGACGAGCGTGAAAGGAAGGGTGACCCAGAAGCGGCGACGGAAGTCGGCCAGTTCTGGGTCTGGTCGATCTAGGTCGGGGACGCTGGCTTCGAGAGACATGCCGCATTTCGGGCAGGTGCCGGGCCCGACCTGCGTCACCTCCGGGTGCATCGGACAGGAGTAGGTCAGTCCATCCGTCGGTTCGACCGTGCAGCAAGTGTTACCAGAGTCGGCCGATGCGGCTCTGCCGATATACTTTGCCGGGTCGGCCTGGAATTTCTTCAGGCAACTCGGATTGCAGAAATAGTAGGTCGTTCCCTCGTGCTTATGTCGCAAAGGAGAATCCGCACCGACCGTCATGCCACACACCGGGTCGCGGTGTTCGGAGGTCGGAGCATCGTTCATCAGGTCAGCATACCCTGATGCGCATCGGAGGCGAGGACAGGTCGCGGTCTTGCTCAATAAAAAGCCCCGCTTCTGCGGGGCTTCGGAAGGCTTATTTGCCTTCGAGCTTCTTTAGGTACTTAGCTGGATTCTTCTCGAACTTCGCGATGCAGGGCTTGCAGCAGACCTTGATCGTCTGGCCTTGGTAGACGAACGAAGCCTGTTCGCCCATCGAGTCCAGGTCGTTGTCGGAGACGATGCAGGTCTTCAGAGGGTAGGGCTTGGCGGGGCCGTCGGCCTTCTTCTCATCGGCGGGCTTGGCGGCGGCGGCATGGTCGTGGTCTTGCGGCTTGGGCTCCTTGGCTTCGCTCGAATGGCCCTTGGATTTTTTCTTGTCGTCCTGCTTGGCCGCGGAGCTATGGTCATGTCCGGCTGCCTTGCCGTCGGCTGCCTTCGCGTCGCCGGCGCAGCACGCGCATATCATCTTATGGTCCATGCCGGCTTTCTTGGGCTCCGCCTTGGGCAGCTTGGAGAGGAACTTCGACGGATTGGCGTCGAAGTCCTTGCGGCAGTCCTGGCAACAGAGCTTTATCTCCTGGCCATCGTGCAGGAAGACGACGGGCTTGCCTTCGACGCCAAGCTTCTCGCCCGAGACGATGCACTTGTCGAGCGGGTAGGGCTTGGCTGAGTTTTCGACGCCGAACGTCGGGATGCTGGCCAGGGTGGCCAGCAGGATGGTGGTGATGGTGTGTTTCATGGTGGGTCAGAAGCGGGTAAGGACGCCGACGCCAGCCCCGAATTCGGAGTGGTATCCGGCGGCGAGCGAGAAGTTTTTCGACACGAGGTATCTAAGCTCTGCTGTGCCGGACGATCTCGTCTTGCGGCCGAGGCGATAGCCAAGCTCCATAGAGAGACGATCTGTGAATTGCACTGTTTTAGAAAGTGTGCCGCGGGTTTCCCCGCCGGACTGGTGCGTTACCCCGAGGTCGAAGAAATACTGAAGGCGGAAAGAGGCGCCGGCAAAAGCCCCGTCCCGGCCACCGTTAGTCGTATCAAAGCGATAGCCGGCTAAAACCGAAAGGCGCGGCCCCCAGTATCGTGAGTAGCCAATTTCAAGCTCTCTCCCGTCGGCATGTCCGAGTCCCGCTTCCCAGCGAAGGTTGAGGTTGTTTCGGCCGGATTGGATTGTCGCGAAGCCCGTGGCCGCCGCCGTGGTGAAGCTGGCCTGTCCCCATGCATAGGTGGTGGGCATCGAATGGGTCGCGGCCGCATGCGGCGGCTCGGCGCCGTCCGCGGCGGTCACGCGGATCGTGCGGACCATCCCCGTGATGTGATGGTAGAGAAGATGGCAGTGGATGAGCCAGTCGCCTTGGCCCTCGTCGGCCGTGAACTCGATCGTGCGCACGCTCATCGGGGGCACGTCGACGGTGTGCTTGAGCGGCGAGGTCGCCGCGTCCTTGTCCTCCTCGTTCACCAGCCGGAAGAAGTGCCCGTGGAAGTGGATGGGGTGATGCATCATCGTGTTGTTCACGAGCCGCACCCTGATCGTCTCGCCGTCCTTCACCTTGATCGCCTCGGCGTCGTGCGGGTCGATGCCGTCGAAGGTCCATTCGTAGCGGATCATGTCGCCGGTCAGCTTGAGCGTGAGCTCGCGATGCGATGAGGCCACCGGATGGGGCTTGGCGGCCCTCATCTTGGAATACGGGGACAGCGGCCGGTCGGATTCCTTCGCGCCCGGTTCGGGGTCCAGCTGGTCTAGGATGGAGGTCAGGTAGGCGTTCATCCCGTAGAGTCCCGGCGGGGGAGGGGGTGCCGCCTCATGCGGAGAGCCTTCCCCGATCCAGGCCGAGACCGAGCCGCTGCCGTCCTGTGCCGTGGCACGGAGTTCCCAGGTGCCGTCGGCCGGCACCTTGACTAAGATATCATAGGTTTCCGCCGAACCCATCAGCAGGCGTTTCTGGTCGAAGGGCTGGACGTCCTGCCCGTCGGCCGAGACCACCTTCAGCGGGCCGTTGGCCGCATCGAGGTAGAAGTAACTGGCGGCGCCGGCGTTGATCAGGCGGACGCGGACCGTCTCGCCGGGCTTTCCCGGAAGCTTGAGGCGCCGCAGTCCGTTCATGAGGAAGGCGTCGTAGGCGACGTCCGAGAGGTCCATCGGGGGCACCAAGGCTTTTTCACGGTCGAAATAATCACCAAGCTTGCCGGCACGATACGCACCGAGAAGCGACTGCATGGTTCCCTTGCGGTAGGAATACCATTCACTGCCGCGCAGAAGCGTGCGCTGGACCTCGGCAGGGTTCTCGTCCGTCCAATCCGACAGAATGACGACCTGGTCGTGGTCAGCGGTGACGGCCGATGTCTTCGGCTCGATGACGATGGCGCCGTACACGCCCCGCTGTTCCTGGTGGCCGGTGTGGCTGTGGTACCAATAGGTCCCGTGCTGCCGAATCAGGAACTCGAAGGTCCGGGACTTGCCGGGTCCGATCACCGGGGTGGTCACCACTGGGACGCCGTCCTCGATGTTGGGCACGAGCAAGCCGTGCCAGTGGAGGGAGGTCGTGTCGTCGGCCAAGCCGTTCGTGACCGTGATGCGGGCCACGTCGCCTTCGCGGAAGCGGAGAACCGGCCCGGGCGTGCCACCGCTGATCGTGAGGGCCTTCGCGGGTTTTCCGGCCGGGCTGAGGGTCTGTCGGCGATGGTCAGCTTATACTCGACGACCCGGGCCTCGGGATGGAGGGCGGAGGCCTTGGGGGCCTTCTCCATGGCCTCCACGTAGGCCGCGCGGCAAGCCTCGCAGGCCTGCCCCGCGGCCGACATCGAGAGGAGCGCGATGATGAATCGGAAAGGTGACATCATTTATGAATGTCCGCCCACCCCCATGGCCCCCGGAATTTTTGGGGACATTCCGGGGGTTGCGGACATATACTCGCCAAATGGACGACAATTCACTGAACCAGCGCCTCGCCTCCTGGCGCGTCACCCCGACCGGCAGCCAGCAGCTGGCCGGCGCCGTGCCCCCTCCCGGTCGGCGAGACCCTGTCGCCGTATGGTCCGTCGCCGCCGCGGTCGCGCTTCTGGTCGGAGGTGCGGCGGGCTATTCTGCCAACCAGTCGGACCGCGAGCGCGTCCTGCAGCTCTACGTTCGCCAGATTTCCGACTCCTTGCCCCGATGAGGCTTTCCTCCCGGCTCTTGCTCGCGGCCTCGGTCCTCTGCCTCGCCATCGTGGGTTGGTTCGTCGTGCGGGATTTCGAGCTGTCGGCCTCGGCCTGCAATCATGACGTCCAAGCCTGGATGCGCCATGAGTTCGCCCTGGATGATGCCGCCATGGCGCGCATCGCCAGCCTGCAGGAAAGATTCGAGAAGGAGTGCGAGGAGCACTGCAGGCTGGTTTCCGAGGCCAAGTCGGCGATGGACGCCAAGCCCGGACCGGACTCTCTCGCCCGCCTCGCCGGCGCACGTGAGAAGTGCCGGCTGGCCCGCGTCGATCATGTTCGCGCCATCGCCGCCTGCATGCCTCCGGAGAGCGCCAAGGCCTACCTTGCCCTCATCCTCCCTCGCATCGATTCGGCAGACCATGAGGGAGCGACCGACCTCTCCGGCCAGACACACTCGCGATGAAAGAGGGCGAAGCCCAGGTTTTGCCAGGACGTTCCGATGAGGCGGGATGGCGGCGTCTCTTCGAGGAATGGGATCCCCGCCTCCGCGGTTACCTTGTCCGTCTCTTGCCTGATTCCCGAGACGCCGAGGAGGTCACGCTGGAGACCTTCGCCCTTGCCTGGCGCACGGGCGAGCGTTTCCGGGGAGGCAAGGTTTCGACGTGGCTTTTCGGCATCGCGACGAATCTCGCCCGCAATCGTCGCCGCGGCTGGCTGCGCCGGGTCGCCCGTTTTGCCGGACTTTTGCCTGAGCTGCATGACGCGGGCGTCGAGGATACTTCCCGTGCCGATGAAGTCGCCCGGTCGGTCCGCGATGCGGTCCAGGGGCTGCCCGAGGATCTACGCGCTCCCTTGATCCTGACCGCGTTTGAGGGCTTTAGTCAGCAGGAGGCAGCCGATTCCCTGGACCTGAGCGCAAAGGCCGTTGAGCATCGGGTTTCACGTGCCCGCGAGATACTTCGGAGGAAGCTGGGCTGATGAATTTTGAAAATCCAAACTCTTAGCACTTGCGCGCTAAAATCGGCCGGGTAAATTAGCAGAGTTGGCGGATAACTTGTCCGCAAACTGTCCTCAGAAAACCTCAGTCGTTGAAGTTCAACTACTTAGAGACGCGGAAATTTCCTTCGAATCCCATCCTCTCCGCCACTTTAATTAGAGGCCCAGAGGCTCTGAGGCCCAGAGGCTCTGAGGCCCAGATGCCATTAACCTGCCCTGGGATGGGGTGAGAACTCGTTCGGTGAGCCTCAAGGCGAACAGGCGATGCCGCAGGCATCGGGCGAGAGCCTGGAGCGAAGCGGAGCCAATCCCATCCTCTCCGCCACTTTGCGTCGCTTGTCCCGATCGGCAGGGGTGAAGCCGCCAGGCCGGCGGTAACATGCCGTTCATTCGGGAACTTCTGCTCGCTTCTGCTTGCCCCTCGGTTAACCAGTAACCGCGAACACCATGTCGTGCACATGAGGACACTATTTCGCGCCATGTTCTTCATCGTCGCGACAAAGGGGGCCGCGGCGAGCGTACCGGGCGACCTGACTCTGCGTGAGGCGCTGGCTCGCGTCGAAGCCCGCCACCCGAGTCTGGCCGCCGCCGGGTCCGCCGAACGTCTGGCCAAGGCCCGCACGGCGCAGGCCCAGGCCTCCCCCGGCACGGAGGTGTCTCTTCAGCTGGAAAACGCCCTCGGTACCGGCGAGCATCGTGCCGCCCGCAGTTTGGAGACCACCTTGCAGATCGGCCGCATCCTGGAAACGCCTGACCGACGTTCGGTTCGCGAGGCGACGGCGGGCGCCCTCAACGACGTTGAGCGCCTCGCCCGGGAGCAGCGTCACCGCGAACTGCTCGGCAAGGCCTCCGTCCTCTTCATCCAGGTCGCCGCGGCGCAGGAGTCCTTGGCGGTCGCCCGTGAGGCGGCCGAACAGTCCGACGCTTCGCACCGAGCTGTCCTCGGCCTGGCCGAGGCGGGCGTCGCGCTGCCCGCGGATGTTTCACGGTCACGTCTTTTGCTGGCCGAGTCCCGGCTCGAGGCCGAGCACGCCGAGCACCAGCTGCTGGTGGCCAGGCAGGCCCTCTCTTCGATGTGGAGCGCAGACGTCCCTGATTTCGGCCGGGCGAGGGCGGACTTGAGCGAACTTCCGCCGGTCGAGACCTTCGCCCAGCTTTCCGCCAAGCTCAGTTCAACTCCCGTCCAGCTCCGCTTTGCCGCGGAGGAGCGTTGGCGGGCGGCCCAGGAGCGCCTTGAGCGCCGGAATGCCTCCCGCGGAGATCTTCGTTGGACGGCGGGTGTGCGTCGTTTCGAGGCCGCCGACGACGTCGCCGCGGTTTTTGGCCTGAGTTACGCGATCCCCAGTCCGGGCCTGAGTTCCGCCCGATCAGCCGAGGCTCAGGCCGAACGGGAGCTGGCGGCGGCCTCAGGTGCGGCCGCCCTCAACACGGCCCGGTCGACGCTTTACGCGCTCCATCAGAATCTGGCGCACGCTCGCATCGCCCATCTGACCGCCGTCGACCAGCTCATTCCCGCCGCTCAGGCCTGGTGCGACGCGGTCTCCGCGGGCATGAGGACCGGCCGTTACCATGCGCGCGACCTGGGCGAGGCCCGAGCCGCGTTGCTTGAGGGCCGTAGACGCGCGATCTCCGCTTCGGCCGAATACCATGCGACCCTCGTCGAAATCGAGCAGATGCTGGCGGCGGCCGCAAGTCCCTGAACCGCCAAGCCCACTCTTCCGATGACCTTAAAGCCTGGACTGCTCGCGATCGCCATCCTCATGACGGGCGCATGGGGGGCTTACCTGCTCTTTCCTGACGGGCCGGGCCACGAACACGGTCTCGGCTCGCATCATCATGTCTCCGAGGATGAGTCCGAACTTCGCGGGCCTAACAACGGACGTCTTTTCCGGGACGGTGTCTTCGAGCTTGAGCTGACGATCTTTGAACGCGGGACCCCTCCGGAGTTCCGGGCCTGGTGCCGTTTCGCCGGCCGACCCGTCGCGCCCGCGGAGGTGCAGCTGGCCGTCAGGCTTGAACGCCCCGGCGCCAAGTCCGATCAGCACCGTTTCCTTCCTGCCGGCGGTTATCTGCGCAGTCCGGACGAGGTCTACGAACCCCACTCCTTCACCTATCACGTAACTGCTACTTACGCGGGCAAGGAGCGCCGATGGGTGCGCGCCGCGCCCGACATGCAGACGACGATTGCTGCCGCCGTGGCGGAGGCTTCCGGCGTCCGGGTTCAGCGCGCCGCGCCTGCGCCCATCGTGGAGCTCGTCTCCGCCCTGGGTTTCATCAGGCCGGCCGACGGACGCTCCGCCGCGGTTTCACCGCGTTTCGCCGGCGTCCTTCGCGAAATGCGCAAGACGGTCGGGGACCAGGTCTCCGCCGGAGAAGTGCTGGCGGTAGTGGAGACCAATCTGACGCTGGCCTCGGTCGACCTCAAGTCGCCCTTGACGGGCGTTGTCGTGGCGCGCACGGCGGTGCCGGGACAGACGGTCGCCGAAGGGGAGGCCCTCCTGCAGGTCGCGGATCTCTCCGAAGTCTGGGCTGAGCTCCGGGTTTCCTGCGGCCAGATCGGACGGGTCGCCCCGGGCAGCCGGGTGACCTTGCGCTCCGCGCACGGTGCGGATT
>JBEDDU010000077.1:0-10842 GCA_041176065.1 Verrucomicrobiota bacterium
CGGATTCTTACACCCCCTATAAGTTTTCGTAAGGGGTTGATTGGTAGTAATTTCTGGTCGGCCAAAAACATTCACGGCGAGGGTGTTTCCTGTTGCAGATACCCCTGTGAAAAACAGCATGAAAACACCCCTCCTGCGGGCGGGGAAATATCATTTATTTACACACCAAGACATGAGCGAAAATTCCGAGAAATCCCCGAATCGCGGCAAGCACGCCGGCAATGAAAGCTACGGCGCTTCCGACATCAAGCGCCTCAAGGGCCTCAAGGCCGTGCGCGAGCGACCAGGCATGTATATCGGTGATACGAACGAGACCGGCCTCCACCACTGCGTGTACGAGATCGTCGACAACTCGATCGACGAAGCCCTCGCCGGTTATTGCAAGCACATCAAGGTCGAGATCCATGCGGACGGCTCGCTCTCCGTCGAAGACGACGGCCGCGGCATCCCCGTCGCGATGCACCCGGAAGAAAAAGTCCCGACGCTCGAGCTCGTGCTCACCAACCTCCACGCGGGCGGCAAGTTCGACAAGGGCGCCTACCAGGTTTCCGGCGGCCTCAACGGCGTCGGCGCGAAGTGCGTCAACGCGCTCTCCGACAGCTTCGTCGCCGAAGTCAGCCGCGAAGGCGAAGTGCACCAGATGAAGTTCTGCCGCGGCGAAGTCACGCAGCCCATCAAGGTCATCGGCAAGACGAAGCGCACCGGCACCAAGATCACGTTCCATCCGGACCCGGAGATCTTCGTCGCCACCCAGGAGTTCAAATACGACACGCTCGTCCGCCGCATGCGCGAGCTGGCCTTCCTCGTCCCCGGCATCACGGTCGAGATGAAGGACCATCGCTCCAACCGCGCCGATAGGTTCGAATTCAAGGAAGGCATCGCCGAGTACGTCGCGTTCCTCAACGCGAACGAAGAGCGCCTCTTCGACAAGCCGATCCTGATGGCCGCCGAGGTCGACTTCACCGACCTCGCCAACCCGCGCGTGATGGCCGACGGCGAGAAGCCCAAGCCGGGCATGCGCCGCATGACCATCGACGTCGCCCTGCAGTACAACGACCGCTACGACGAGATGGTCTTCAGCTACACCAACCTCATCAACCAGCCCGAGGGCGGCACGCACCTCTCCGGCTTCCGTTCCGCGCTCACCCGCGTGATCAACCACTACGCCAAGTCCAACAACCTCATCAAGGACAAGGACGCCAAGCTCAACGGCGACGACATGCGCGAAGGCCTCGTGGCCGTCATCTCGGTCAAGCACCCCGACCCGAAGTTCCAGTCGCAGAACAAGACGCGCCTGACCAACCCGGAAGTCGAAGGCATCGTGACCTCCGTCGTCGGCGAGCAGCTCAAGTATTACCTCGAGCGCGACCCGAAGACCGGCCGTCGCATCGTCGACAAGTGCCTCAACGCCGCCCGCGCGCGCGAAGCCGCCCGCAAGGCCCGCGAGACCGTCCGTAAGTCCGCCATGTCCTCCGGCGGCCTCCCCGGCAAGCTGGCCGACTGCTCCGAGAGCGACCCGTCCGTCTGCGAGCTCTACATCGTCGAAGGCGACTCCGCCGGCGGCTCCGCCAAGCAGGGCCGCGACCGCCGCTACCAGGCGATCCTCCCGATCAAGGGCAAGATCCTCAACGTCGAGAAGGCCCGCATCGACAAGATCCTCTCCAACGAGGAGATCCGGACCATCATCACCGCCTGCGGCACCGGCATCGGCAAGCACGAGGGCGACGGCGCCTTCGACGTCACGAAGTGCCGCTACCACAAGCTCGTCATCATGACGGACGCCGACGTCGACGGCTCGCACATCCGCACGCTGCTCCTGACGTTCCTGTTCCGCCAGATGCCCGGCCTCATCGAGGCGGGCTACGTCTACATCGCCCAGCCGCCCCTCTACCGCATCAAGCGCAAGAAGCGCGAGCAGTACGTCGACAACGACCAGGAGATGAACCGCATCCTCCTCGAGCTCGGCTCCGAGGACGTGAACCTGCTCCGTCTCCGCGACAAGCACGTCTTCCCCGGCCAGAAGCTCGACAAGATCGTCGAATCCCTCGCCCGCCTGGAATCCCTCGGCGCCGGCATCGGCCGCACAGGCTGCCAGCTGGGCGAATACCTCGACCAGCAGGACCTCAAGACCCACGCGCTTCCGCGCTTCATCGTGCGCACGCGCACCGGCAACGAGGAGACCTACGAGTTCCTCGCCGACACCGACGCGAAGCAGGCCTACCTCCGCAAGGCGGGCGTCGAGGATTTCCTCGCCGACAAGATCGACCGCGAGAAGAAGCTCAAGGACGGCACGGTCGTCCAGGAGCGCGTCAACGTGATCGAGGTCTTCGAGAACGAGGCCATCACCAAGGTGCTCAAGGAGCTCGAGGCCCAGGGCATGGACGTGAAGAAGTTCACCGCCGGCGAGGAGCCGCGCTACCACCTGATCGACGGCTCGGCCGCCGAGGAAGCCCCCGCCGCCGAAGGCGAGGAGGAGGCCAAGGGCGAGGAGAAGCCGGCCAAGAAGGTCGTCAAGAAGGCCGAGCCCATCCCGCTCGGCTCGATCCTCGAGCTCATCGGCCAGATCCGCCAGTTCGGCCGCAAGGGCCTCACGATCCAGCGATACAAGGGCCTGGGCGAAATGAACCCCAAGCAGCTCTTCGAGACCACGATGGATCCGGCCAAGCGCCGCTTCCTCAAGGTAGACATCGCCGACGCCGCCGAAGCCAACCGCGTGTTCGCCATGCTCATGGGCGAAGACGTCCCGAACCGCCGCGCCTTCATCGAGGACAACGCCCTCAACACCTCGAACCTCGACGTGTGACCGATCCGACGAACCTAACCCGAGACCTCTTCGAAAATGTACTCTGACAAGGAAAAGCTCACGTCCGCCAACATCACGGACATCATGCAGACGGCCTACATCGACTACTCGATGTCCGTCATCGTCTCCCGCGCCCTCCCGGACGCGCGCGACGGCCTGAAGCCCGTGCAGCGCCGCATCCTCTACGCGATGCTCCGCGAAGGCCTCGTCCACAACCGTCCGTTCGACAAGTGCGCGGGCGTCGTCGGCGAAGTGCTGAAGAACTACCACCCGCACGGCGACAGCTCCGTGTACGACACGCTCGTCCGCCTCGCCCAGAACTGGGTCATGCGCTACCAGCTCATCGAGCCGCAGGGCAACTTCGGCTCCGTCGACGGCGATCCGCCCGCGGCCTACCGTTACACCGAGTGCCGCCTCTCGGAGATCTCCTCCGAGCTCCTCGCCGACATCGACGAGGACACCGTGGACTTCACGCCGAACTACAAGGAGTCGACCACCGAGCCGACCGTCCTGCCGTGCGCCTTGCCCCACCTGCTGATGAACGGTTCGACCGGCATCGCGGTCGGCATGACGACCAACATCCCGCCCCATAACCTGGCGGAGCTCGTCGAAGCCACCTGCCTCATCATCGACAAGCCCAGCGCCACCGTCGAAGACCTCGAGAAGGTCATCATCGGTCCGGACTTCCCGACCGGCGGCGTCATCAACGGCAAGGAAGGCATCAAGCAGTACCTCCGCACCGGCCGCGGCATCATCCGCGTCCGCGGCGTCGCCCACACCGAGGAGCTCAAGAACGGCAAGGAGCAGATCGTCCTCACGGAGCTGCCCTACAACGTCAACCGCGCCTCCCTGGTGAAGCACATCGCCGACCTCTGCGCCGCGAAGGTCCTCGACGAGGTCTCCGACCTCCGCGACGAGTCCGACGAGAACACGCGCGTGGTCATCGAGCTCAAGCGCAACGAGAACCCGAAGGTCGTCATCAACAAGCTCTACAAGCACACGAACTTCGAGAACTCGTTCGGCGTCATCCTGCTCGCCCTCGACAAGCGCCGTCCGAAGCAGATGAACATCCGCGAGCTCCTCGAGTGCTTCGTCGAGCACCGCCGCGACGTCGTCACCCGCCGCACCCGCTTCCGCCTCCGCAAGGCCGAAGACCGCGCCCACATCCTCGAAGGCTTCAAGATCGCCCTGCGCAACCTGGACGACTTCGTGAAGATCATCCGCGCCGCGTCCAACCGCGACGAGGCCCGCGTGAAGCTCATGGCCAAGTACGGCCTCAGCGAACGCCAGGCCGTGGCCATCCTCGACCTGCGCCTCTACCAGCTCACCGGCCTGGAGCGCGACAAGATCGAGGCCGAATACCGCGAGCTGATGGCGCTCGTCGAGGAGCTCCGCGGCATCCTCTCCAGCGAGTCGAAGCTGCTCTCCCTCATCAAGAAGGAGCTCCGCGAAGCCGCCAAGAAGCACATCGGTCCCCGCAAGACGAAGGTCACCGCCCAGGAAGGCGACCTCTCGATGGAGGACATCGTCGCCAACGAAGGCTGCGTGGTCACCGTCTCGCACGCCGGCTTCATCAAGCGCACCCCGGTCGCCCAGTACCGCCTCCAGAAGCGCGGCGGCAAGGGCACCAAGGGCGCCGAGCTCTCCAAGGCCGCCACCGACGAGGACAGCGACTTCATCGAGCACCTCTTCACGGCCAACACCCACGACCACATCCTGTTCTTCATGAACAACGGTCGTGTCTACGTGGAGAAGGTCTACGAGATCGAGGAAGCCGCCCGCGCCTCGCGCGGCAAGTCGATCGCCCGCCTGCTCGACCTCAAGGACGACGAGAAGCTCGCCGCGATGGTCTGCGTCTCCGACTTCGAGGAAGGCAGGTTCCTCATGATGTGCACCGCCAACGGCACGATCAAGAAGACCGAGATCTCGAAGTACGCCAACTACCGCAAGGGCGGCATCATCGGCATCAACATCGAGCACGGCGACCGCCTCATCGCGGCGAAGCTGACCAACGGCGACAACGAGGTCGTGATGATCTCGCAGTCCGGCATGTCCATCCGCTTCCACGAGTCCGACGTCCGTTCCATGGGCCGCGACACGACGGGCGTGATCGGCATGAACCTCGACAGCGGCGACCAGGTGAAGGCGATGGAAGTCGTCGACCCGGCCTGTACGCTCCTCGTCGTCGGCATCGACGGCATCGGCAAGCGCACGCCCTTCGACGACCCTGAGACCAAGGAGCCCGTCTACCGCAAGCAGTCCCGCGGCGGCAAGGGCGTCATCGCCATCTCCACCGAGGTCGGCGTCGCCGGCGCGCTCAGCGTCCAGGAAGAGGACGAGGTCATGCTCCTCACCAAGGGCGGCCAGTCCATCCGCACCAAGGTGTCCGACATCCGCTGCACGGCGGGTCGCAACACCAAGGGCGTCCGCGTCATGCGCCTCAAGGACGGCGAGTCCCTCCTCGGCATCTCGAAGGTCGAGCGCTCCGAGGAAGAGGAAGAAAACGCCGCCAAGCCGCAGGCCTGATCAGGTCGGTCCGGTGAAAACAGAAGGGGCGCCTCGCGGCGCCCCTTTTTTGCGCCCTGACGGCTCCCTCAGGCGCGTTCCAGCGCGGCGATGCACTCGACGTGGCGGGTCTGCGGGAAGAGGTCGAACGGACGGACCGAGACGACCTTCCAGCCCTTGGCGCAGAGATACTTCACGTCGCGGGCCTGGGTGTCGGGGGCGCAGCTGACGTAGACGATGCGGCGCGGGCTGAAGGCGTCGAGCTGGTCGAGGAACGCCTCGTCGCAGCCTTTGCGGGGCGGGTCCACGATCACGGCGGACTCGCGGCCTTCGACCGGGATCTTCTTGAAGATCGATTCCGCGGAGCCGGCGATGAAGCGGCAGTTGAGGAAGTGGTTGAGCGTGGCGTTCTCGGCGGCCTTGCGGGCGGCTTCGGCGCTGACTTCGATGCCGTTGACGGATTCGAAGAGGCGGGCGCCGGAGAGGGCGAAGAGGCCCGAGCCGCAGTAGGTGTCGACGAGGTGCTTGGCGCCGGATTCATGCGCGAGCCTGATGGCATGGCCGACGAACTGTTCGAGGACGGACGGGTTGTTCTGGAAGAACTCGCCGGCGAGGAACTTGAGCTGCACGGCGCCGACCTTCTCGGTGACGACCTGGCGGGAGTCGGTGACGACGCCTTCTTCGCAGTCACGGAAGAGCAGGGTGGCGCCGCGTTCGAAGCGACCGGGGTTGGCCTTGATGTCCTTGCGGGAGCGCGCGTAGGCCGCGTTGATCGCATCCGTGGCGATCGGGCACTTCGGCACGTCGACGACGCGGCGGGAGGTGCCCGTGGCGAGGAAGCCGATCGGGAAGTCCGCGCGGCGAGGAGTCATGAAGTGCGGGGTGATCTTGGAGCGGTAGCCGTACTGCTTCGGGGAAGGGTGGCAGGGGTCGACCTTCGTCTTGATGCCGCCGAGGCGCTCGAAGGCTTCCGCGACCTGTTTCTGCTTCCACTCGAGCTGCTGCGGGTAGGCGAGGTTCTGGTATTGGCAGCCGCCGCATTCGCCGAAGAGGTCGCAGCGGGGCTGGACGCGGTGGGGCGAGGGGACGATGACGCGGACGAGGTCGCCGCGCGAGAAGTTGGCGGCGTTATGCCAGATGCGGGCCACGACCTTCTCGCCGGCCAGGGCGCCGGCGATGAAGACGACCCAGCCGTCGACGCGGGCCACGCCTTCGCCGAGGTTCGTCAGGCTCGCGATCTCGACCTCGATCTCCTGGTGGTAGGTGAACTTGCCGGGCCGGAACTTGGAGGCGTCGGGCTTGCGGGACTGAGGCGGCTCGAATTCGGACATGGCGATAAAGTCCGCCTCCCGGCGGAGAGGTCGAGACTTATCCCCGCCGAAGGCCTATCCTTGCCCTTCGGCCGGCCTTGGTTCTCACTTCGCCCGTGCCCGACGAGGTCATCCAGAGCCGACAGAACCCCCGCGTGCAGGCGTTGGCCCGCCTGCGGGACCGCGCCGAGCGTGAAGCCCGTGGTCTGTTCATCGCCGAAGGCCTAAGGGAACTCTCCCGGGCCATCGAGCGCAAGGTCGAGGTGCTCGAGATCTATTTCTGCCCGTCGATGTTCCGCGGCTCCGAAGCCGCCGAACTCGTCACGAACGCCCGCGTCGCCGGCGTCGATTGCTGCGAACTAGGCGTCTCCGCCTTCGAGAAGGTCAGCGGCCGCGAAGGCCCGGACGGCCTCCTCGGCGTCGCCAAGACCTGGAACTGCTCCCTCGGCCAGCTCAAGCCTTCGACTAACCCGCTCCTGCTCGTCGCCGAATCGGTCGAGAAGCCCGGTAACCTCGGCGCGCTCCTCCGCACGGCGGACTCCGCCGGTTGCGACGCCCTCATCGTCTGCGACCCGATCACCGACGTCTTCAACCCGAACGTCGTCCGCTCCTCGCAAGGCGCGCTTTTCTCCATGCCCGTGGCCGTCTGCACCTCGCAGGAGGCCGCCGCCTGGATGAAGGCCAAGGGTATCCGCTCGCTCGCGACCTCGCCGGCCGCGACCAAGGCCTATTGGGATGTCGATTGTCGCGGGCCGGTGGCCTTGCTTCTCGGCTCGGAAAAGGACGGCCTGTCCGACTTCTGGCTCAAGGGCGCCGACGAGAAGATCTCGATCCCGCAGGCCGGCCTGTCGGATTCGCTTAATGTCTCCAACGCCGCCGCGATCTGCCTTTTCGAGGCCGTGCGCCAGCGTCGGAAGTAGGCGCTGATGCGAAGTGCGATCTTCCATCTGGCTTCGACGCTGTCTTTTGGCGCCGGCTCCCTCTGTTTCTGGCTTCATCGGCAAATCGGCAGTTATCTGGATGCCGAAGGATTCCTGCATGAGCCTTTCTGGCTGCTACCCATGGGCTGGTTTTTCGCGTTCGGCGGGCTCGCTTTCCTCGTAGCATCTCTTTTCCGCCGCAAATAAGAAGGCCGGGCTTTGCAGCCCGGCCTTGCTTGAAGGACTGACAGATCGCTTAGCCGATGGCCTTGGCGTTCGCCGTGAAGACGCGGATTGAGGGGGCTTGGCTGTGTCCTTCGGACCCAGCCTGACCCGCCTCAGC
This sequence comes from Verrucomicrobiota bacterium, assembly GCA_041176065.1. Classification (GTDB taxonomy): domain Bacteria; phylum Verrucomicrobiota; class Verrucomicrobiia; order Opitutales; family UBA953; genus UBA953. The sequence continues at coordinate 7,882 of JBEDDU010000077.1, forward strand.
CCTCGGCCTTCAGCCGATGGCCTTGGCGACCAGGTCGTCGAGCTTCTTGCCGTCGACGGCGAAGGCGCGGATGCCTTCGGCGGTCTTCTCCGTGGCCATCGCGTCTTCGTTGTGGTGCCAGCGGAATTCTTTCTCGCCCCAGGCCTTGGCGGCTTCGCCTTCGGACTTGGCGGCGGCATCGTCGAGCACCTTGGGCACCGCGGCGGAGTCCTTGGAGAGCTCGTCGAGGAGGTTCGGGGCGATGGTCAGGAGGTCGCAACCGCAGAGGGCCTTGATCTGGCCGACGTTACGGAAGGAGGCGCCCATGACTTCGGTCTTGATGCCGTTGCGCTTGTAGTAGGCGTAGATGCGGCGGACGGACTGCACGCCGGGGTCGTTCGCGCCCGCGGAGGCGGCTTCGTTCCAGTTGGCGCCCTGGGCCTTCTTGTGCCAGTCGTAGATGCGGCCGACGAACGGGGAGATGAGCTGGACCTTGGCGTCGGCGCAGGCGACGGCCTGGGCGAACGAGAAGAGGAGGGTCAGGTTGCAGCGGATGCCTTCCTTTTCGAGCTCGGCGGCGGCCTGGATGCCTTCCCAGGTGGAGGCCATCTTCACGAGGATGCGCTCCTTGGGGATGCCGGCGGCCTTATAAAGGGCGATGAGCTCGCGGGCCTTGGCGACGGTGGCGGTCTTGTCGAAGGACAGACGGGCGTCGACTTCGGTGGAGACGCGGCCCGGGACGATCTTGAGGATCTCGGTGCCGAAGGAGATGAGGAGGGCGTCGACGGCGGCTTGGACGCCCTTGCTCTTGTTGTCCTGGGCGGCCTTCTGGAGGAGGGCCTGGTATTCCGGCATCTGGACGGCCTTGAGGATGAGGCTCGGGTTGGTCGTGGCGTCCAGAGGCTTGAAAGCCTTCATGGCGGCGAAGTCGCCGGTGTCGGCGACGACTTTGGTGTGTTGGCGAAGCTGTTCGAGTGCGTTCATGAGAAAGGAGACCTAGCGTGGTAAAGGACTCAAAGTTGTCCAGCCCGACCCGAAAAAACGGGCGTCTTGGCGCCTCCGGCCATCTCTCGCTTGTTTCGGCAGGCGGGCTGGTCCAGATTACCCCATGCGAATCAAGGTCAGGCAGGCGCTCGCCGCGGAGCAGTCGCTTACGGACGTCACGGTCTCCGGCTGGGTGCGTACCCGCCGCGACGCCAAGGATTTCTCCTTCGTGGAGATCAACGACGGTTCCTGCTTCAAGAACCTCCAGGTGGTGGTCGATGCCGCGACGCCTGGCGCCGAGCACCTGAAGGATGCGCTCACGGGTTCCTCGGTCACCGTGGACGGAGAGCTGGTGCCGTCCCCGGCCAAGGGTCAGAAGTGGGAGCTCAAGGCCAAGGCCTTCCGCTTGCTCGGCCGGGCTGACGAGACCTTCCCGCTCCAGAAGAAGGGGCATACCGTTGAGTTCCTGCGCACGATCCCGCACCTGCGCGCCCGCACCAACCGTCTCGGCTCGATGATGCGCGTCCGCAGCCGCATGGCCATGGCGGTGCACGAGTTCTTTCAGCGCCGTGGTTTCGCCTACGTCCATACGCCCATCGTCACGGCCAGCGACTGCGAGGGCGCCGGCGAGCTCTTCCGCGTCACGACCCTCGATCCGGCCGCGCCGGCGAAGACGCCCGACGGCAAGGTCGATTGGAGCGCGGATTTCTTCGCAAAACAGGCCTATCTGACGGTCTCCGGCCAGCTCGAGGGCGAGACCCTCGCCTGCGCCTTGGGCGACGTCTATACGTTCGGGCCGACCTTCCGCGCCGAGAATTCCCATACCAGCCGTCACGCCAGCGAGTTCTGGATGATCGAGCCGGAGATGGCTTTCTGCGACCTCGAGGGCGACATGCGCTGCGCCGAGGAACTCGTGAAACACCTTGTGAAGACGGCCTTGGAAGAGTGCGCCGACGAGCTCGCGTTCTTCAACGCCTTCGTCGACAAGGGCCTGCTGGAACGTCTGCGCTTCGTCGCGGAGCGTCCTTTCGCGCGCGTCTCCTATACGGAGGCTGTCGACCTGCTCCTGAAGTCCGGACGTAAGTTCGAATACCCCGTCGTCTGGGGCGAGAACCTGCAGTCAGAGCATGAGCGTTACCTCACCGAGGAGCACTTCAAGTGCCCGGTGACCGTCCACGACTACCCGAAGTCCGCTAAGCCCTTCTACATGCGGCAGAATGACGACGGGAAGACCGTCGCCGCGATGGACGTGCTGGTGCCGGGCGTCGGCGAGATCGTCGGCGGCAGCCAGCGCGAAGAACGCCTGGACCGACTGGTCGCGGCGATGCAGGCCCATGGGCTCGATCTCGATGGCTACGGTTGGTATGTCGACACGCGTCGTTTCGGTTCCGTGCCGCATGCCGGCTTCGGGCTCGGCTTCGAGCGCTTGCTCATGTTCGTTACCGGCGAAGGCAACATCCGCGATGTGATCGCCTATCCCCGCACCCCGGGGCACGCCTGAGCCTTCGCCTGCTTAGCGCGGTCGGGTCAGCTCGAGGATCGCTCGGGCCGTGGCGCAGTTGTGCCGTACCATCTGCTGGCTGGGCGTCGCGGGCTTGGCGTCCTTCGCCGCCGGATGCTGACTCGGCGTCGCTGCGAAGACCGGCGAGGTCGAGGCCACCATGCCTACCGCATTGCCGCAGGCGTCGAGGATGGGGCCTCCGCTGGAGCCGCGCGCGTAATCCGCGGTGATCTGCATGAAGGTTGCGCCCGCGCGGTCCGGCTCCCTCATCTTGTAATAGCGGGTGATGATGCCGTCGGAGAAGCAGCCGAAGGTACTCGCCGGGTGGCTGTAGCAGCGGATCGGCGAGCCGGCCGGCGCGTCATCGCGCAGGGGAAGGAAGGGGAGATCTTGCGCTTCGACGCGGAGCAGGGCGACGTCATGCGCCTTGTCGGCGGCCAGCACCTCGACCACCGGGAAGAAGCGCCCGTCGGCGGTCATCACGCCCATCGCCTCGC
>JBEDDU010000078.1:0-2877 GCA_041176065.1 Verrucomicrobiota bacterium
CCCGGCGCCGGCCCTGGCGGCCCTCGCCGCGATGAACGCGGCCCCCGCCGCGATGACCGCGGCCCGCGTCGCGATGACCGCGGTCCTTCCCGCTACGACGACGCCCCGCCCTTCCGCCCGGTCGTGGCCACCGCCTTCTTCCCCGACGACGCGAAGTTCGAACTGCTCGGCGGCGCGATGAAGAAGAGCAAGATGACCTACGAGCTTTTCGAAGTCGCCCGGCTCATCCTCGACAAGGAAGACCGTCTCTCGATCGTCATCCGCCACCTCGAAGCCGAACAGCGCCCCGACGCCCTGCTCGCCGTTTCCGTGCCTGACGGCCACCCCTTCCTCACCGAGGCCGAAGCCGTCTCGCACGTGATGTCCCGCCACCTCGACAAGTTCTTCGACGTCGTCGAAGTCGAGGTCGAAGCCCCCAAGGGAGCCTTCCTGATGGTCGCGAAGTGCCCGCAGACGGGCAAGCTGCTCGGCGCGCCGACGCACCACAGCTACCAGCGCAACCTCCGCGAACACCACGCCCGCCACTGTCCCAACGTGCCGTTCGACGCCTTCAAGGGCCGTCTCGAGATGGTCCGTGAACAGGAGCAGATCGACGCCTGGCTGAAGTCGATGTCCGTCCGCAGCGAATACGCGCCGAAGGACCGCAAGGAAGGCGAACCGGAACGCCTCGAATCCCTCGACGCCGCCCGCGGCTTCCTCCAGGCCTTCCGCAAGGACCTCGTGGTGAAGACCCATCCGTGGGTGCGCTTCGCCGGCCGCCTGCTCGAAGAGATGAATCCCGGCCCGCTCCGCGATTCCGTCCGCTACGCCCTCGAACAGCAGCGCGCCTTCCCGCTCGACACCGCCAACGGCATCCGCGGCCGCCTCCGCAAGGAAGGCTTCCACCTCTACAAGAAGGGCTCGAAGGGCATCACCTACGCCTGCTCCGTCCGCCGTCGCTGCCGCGACCCGAAGTCGACCTTCAGCGACCCCATGGCCAGGATCTTCGACTCGCTCGACCGCAAGCCGGCCCAGCAGGCCAAGGACCTCGTCCTCGCCCTCGCCGGCGAGAACGCCGAGGAAGCCGCGAAGTCCCAGGTGCTCACCGACCTCTCGTTCCTCATCGGCGAAGGCTACATCGCCAACCTCCCCGACGGCCGCCTCTTCGCCCAGCCCATCCTCAGCAGCCAGGCCCAGGCCAAGGAAGAAGCCGCCAACGACGAGGCCGCCGACGAAAGCAAGTAAGCGCGAAGGCGCCGAGCGCTTTCGAGGGGACACGTGGGCAAGGGGTCACTCAAGTGGAGACCGGAGACCGGGATGTTAGCTGAGGGCATAATAACCCCAGCTGATCATCCGGTCTCCGGTTTCCCTTTGGGTTCTTGCTCTCCGCCCCTTGTCACCGTGTCACCTTGCCCACATGCCCCCTGGAAATAAGCGCTCCGCGCTTATTTCCAATTCGCCGCAATCCACGGCGTGGGCAGCACGCGGCGATACCACTTGCCGCTGCGGCCGACGAGCGCGTCGGGCGGATTCGGCAGGCCGTGGAAGACGATGATCTTGGCGCCGTCGGGGATCTCCGGCGTCTGCCACAGGGAGAACGGGAAATACTTCACGCAGTGCTTCTTGAAGCTGCGGCACCAGGTCTCGGGCCAGTAGCTGACCTTGCCCTGCGCGCTGAGGTGCGCGGTCAGGTATTCCTGCTCGTTGCGGTGACGCTTGCGCACGGCCTCGAGGTTCGCGCGGAAATATTCGAGGACGTCGGGATAAGCGCCGGCGCGCCAGCGATACACCGACGAGTTTCCGGTGTAGTGGCCTTTCTGCCAGTCGCGGATGATGAGGAAGTCCCCCGGGTGGTCGAAGAAGCCGTCCATGTTGCCGACGATGACGATGTCGATGTCGAGGAAGAGGACGTCGCCCTTGAGCTCAGGGCCGCCGGGCGCGGTCAGCGCAGGCGAGAACGAGACGAGCTTGGTCCAGCCGCGCTCCGGGGCGCCGGCCGGCAGCTCGAGGCTGGGGATCGGAAAGGTCTCGATGCCGGCGTTGAGTCCGGTCTTGTCGTCCGTCAGACAGACGAAGCGATGCGGGATGGTGAGGTGGCGGCTCACCATGGAGTGCAGCCGGTTGACGTATTCCGGGCCGTACTTCTTGCCCCACTTCATGCAAAGGATGGTCGCCATGCTGTCGCCAGCGTGGGGATTCCCCGCCCGGCCTCCAGCCTGTTTCCTATGACAGGCAACCCGGTTCGACCCCTTGCGCCGCGCCGTTCCCCGGGCATAATGGGCCCCACATGAGCGACGAATACGACGACGTGGACAACGACGAGGACTTCCGTGACGACGAGTATGGCGAAGGCGGCATTCCCGCCGACCTGGAGGCCGACATCGAGGAACGGATCAATCAGACGGCCGAAGACCGCCTGCATGACCTCCATGCCGACTCCGGCCCCCGCTCCGGCGGGTGCCTCCTCATCCTCGCCCTGCCCGTCCTGGGCCTGTGGCTCCTGAGGTAGGGGCCGCAACTTAACGATCAAAGGGAAACCGGAGACCGGATGATTGGCTGGGGTCATTATGTCCTCAGCTAACATCCCGGTCTCCGGTCTCCCCATGAGCGAGTCTATCCGGCCAACTGGCCCTCCGATCAACGGTTCAACTCACTTGAGCGATCGCAGATACGCCACCAAGTCGACGAGCTCCTTCTCGGAAAGCATGCCGTCCAGTCCGGCCGGCATCAGGCTCGTGGTGAGCTGGGTCGAGGAGGCGATCGTCTCGTTGGTGAGCAGGCGGCTCTGACCGGAGGCTTCCTTGACGGTCACGCCCTCCGCGGAGCGCGCCTGGATCAGGCCGAGCACGCTGGTGCCGTCCGTGAGCTGGAAGGAGTTCAGGTCGTAGTCGCGGGCGA
>JBEDDU010000079.1:0-3153 GCA_041176065.1 Verrucomicrobiota bacterium
GTGAGCAGGAGACTGTCCCCGCCGAGGAGTCCGCCGAAGTTCGCGCCGGTGGTGTCGATCGTCGCGCCGGAATTACCGTCGTAGACCTTGCCGTTGGCGGTGACCCCGGTGATGCCGGTGAGCTGTCGACGCGTGATCGCGGCGGTCGTGGTCGCGTTGGTCGAGACGAGGTTGTAGTTCGCGAGGTCGGCGCCGCCGAGGGTGAGGCCGGTGACGTTGACCGTCTTGCCCGCGCCGGCGTTCTTATCCACGAAATTACCCGTGGCCGACGAGACCGCGAGGGTGTCGCCGGCGATCAGGCCCGCGAAGGTCGCCGAACCGGTGTTGAGCGTCGCCGAAGTATTACCGTCGTAGACCTTGTCCTGGGCGGTGATGCCCGTGACGGCGGTGATCGGCTTGGGGGTGATGTTCGCGGTCGTGGTGACCGGAGCGAGCGGCAGGTCGTAGTTGCCCGCGTCGGTGCCGCCGAAGGTCAGGCCCGCGACCGTGACGGTCTTCGCCGTGCCGACGTTCCAGTCGGCGAAGGTGCCCGTGCCGCCGGTGATGCTGAGGTCGTCCCCGCCGATGAGGCCGCCGAAGGTCGCGTTGGTGGTGTCCAGCGTCGCGCCGGTGGTGCGATCGTAGACCTTATCCTCGGCGGTGAGGCCGGAGAGAGAAGTCAGGCGCAGCTTGGTGATCGCGGCGGTGGTCGTCGCGTTGGCGGAGACCAGGTTGTAATTAGACAGGTCGGCGCCGCCGAGCGTGACCCCGGTGATGTTGACGGTCTTGCCCGTGCCGACGTTCTTGTCGACGAAGTTGCCCGTCGCCGAGGTGACCGTGAGGGTGTCGCCGGCGATCAGGCCCGCGAAGCTCGCCGAACCATAGTTCAGGGTGGCCGAGGTGTTGCCGTCATAGACCTTGTCCTGCGCGGTGATGTTGGTGACCGCGGTGATGTCCTTGGCGGTGATGATGCCGATCGGGCCGGCGGCGCTGGCGCTGGAGAGACCGTAGCCGTAGACCGGCTTGCCGGTGCTGCTGGTCACGGTGAAATGCGTCGTGTTCAGGCCGGTCACCGTGACGGTCTTGCCCGTGCCGACGTTCCAGGTGTCGTAAGTACCCGCGGTCGGCATGGAGACGGCCTTGGCGACCGTGTCGCCGTCGACCCCGCCGCTGACGGTGTAGTTGGCGGTGGTCAGGTTGGAGGCGGCCGTCGAGCGATCATAGACCTTGGTGATGCTTCCGGTCAGGCCGATGGTCGCCTGCGGAACATACGTATAGAACAGGCCGTTGCCGGTGCCGGCCGGGGTGGTCGAACCATAGGTCGCCCCATACTGCTTGTAATCGTAGGCGAGGTTGCCGTCATCGTCGCCGGTCGACGGGTCATGCGGCGCCGGGTTGGAGCTCCAGACCTGCCAGGTCTTGCCGGAGCCCGCGGACAAAGCGGTCGAACCGGAATTGTTCACGAACCTTCCGGCGGCGATGCGGATGTCACCATTGGCGGCGACGGTGCGCCCCGCGTCGATGGTGACGTTGGCGCCCTTGAGGGTGAGGTTACGGACTTTGCCGGCGGATGCGGTCGACATCCAGGAGATGCCCACGGCGAGGATTTCCGTCCAGCTACCGTTGGTCTGCTCGAACTCCAGCTTGCTGATGGGGGTGGGCGTGGCCGGGAAGGTGACGTCCCCGCTGTTCGTGCTGATGAGGCTGGTGTCCGTGGTGCCGTCCGGACGCGTCATCGTGATGGTGACCCGCTGGGCGTTCAGGTCCATGATGGCGTTGGGCGGGATGACCAGATAACCCGTGGGGAAACTGAACGGCCGACCGCTGATCGCGTCCAATTCGCTCTGGTTGGCCTGATAGGTGGAGACGCCGTCGAAGAAGGAGACCGTGCTGTTGGTGAAGTCGATGGTAGTGATGTCGCCGACGCGGCCGCCGGCTTGGTAGCGGAAGGCAAGGTCGCCGTAGGTCTGTTGGTAGCAGTCGAAAAGACCGTCGACGTTCCCGCTGAGACGGACCTGACCGGTTCCGGCGTCCACGACGAAGTCATGGGCACCGCCGATGTTGCCGTTGAAGATGATGTCGCCGCCGGCGGTGGACAGGGTCCGGGTGATGGCCGAGGTGCCAGCCGGGTTGTAGAGGAAGACGTTGCCCGCGTAGGTCGTGGCGCCGGAAACACCGCCGAAATTCAACCCGAGGCGATAACCGGCGGAGGTGATGTCGCCGCCGAGCTTGATCACGGGAGCGAGCAAGGTGAGGACGGCGTCACGCGTCCCTACGTGGCTGAACGGGACCTGAAAATCGATCTGGTTGACGGCCTCGAGGGCGACATTACCGCTGTTGAGCGCCGCGGTGAGCGTGCCGACGCTGATCTGCGAGGTGCCGGCGGCGGGCAAGCCGACGACCGAGCCAACGCCTCCGGTAGCGACGATCTCGACGAAGAGCGGGTCGAGGAGCCAGGTACCTGAGGAGCCCTGCGCGGCGGAGGTCGTAACGGCGAAGCCGTCGCCGAAGGCGACGCTGGCGGCGGAGGTCTCGACGAAGCCGCCGTCGCCGGCCACGGGGGCGCTGGCGTCGAGGCGCCCGTCGACGACGAGCGACCCATGGTCAAGGTCGCCGAGGAGGACGATGCTGCCCTTCTCGCCGGTGGCGAGGGTGCGGGCTTCGATCACGCCGTCATGGTTGATCGCGGCGGAGGCGAGTTCGTCCGCGGCGCGCGCGGTGAGGAGGACGCGACCGCCGTCGGCGCGGATGGCGCCGCCATTGTCGATCACGGCCTGCAGGGCGCCGCGTTCGACCGAGAGGCCGACGAGGCCGCCCAGGTCCAAGGTGATGCGGTCGCCGGCGCCGAGGAGCACCTGGCCGCGGTCGGCGGTGAGCACGCCGTCGTTGACGATCTGCGCGGAGAGCAAGGCGATGACGCCGCCGCCGCCGTCGCCGACCGCGGTGAGGCGGCCGTGGTTGGCGATGATGCCCGCGCCGGCTCCTTCGAAGACGTAGTTACCCGCGAGGAAATCGTTGTCACGGATCGAGAGCGTGGAGGCGACGAGGCCGCCGACGTCCACCTGCGCGCCGGCGTTGAAGAGGACGCCGTTGGGATTGACCAGGAAGACGTTGCCGTTGGCGGAGAGCGCGCCGCTGATGACGGATGCTTCGGAACCCGTCACGCGGTTGAGC
>JBEDDU010000080.1:0-3002 GCA_041176065.1 Verrucomicrobiota bacterium
CCCATGCCCCAAGGCGCCCCGGCCGCCCCTCAGCACCATCAAGCTCCCGTCAGCCACCACCCCGAGGCCAAGGACCGCGTGGCCTATGTCCTTTTGGCCGTCCTGCTCGGCATCGGCATCCATAACTTCTACGCCGGCTACACGACCCGCGGCATCATCCAGTTGCTCGTCTCGATCCTGAGCTGTGGCATCCTGTGGTTCTTCATCTGGATCTGGTCCATCATCGAAGCCTGCACGGTCACTCAGGACGCCAACGGCGTCCGCTTCAAGTAAGCCTCAAGGCATCTGCTGACAAAAAAGGCCGCCCATCGGGCGGCCTTTTGCTTGGGCTGGACGGTCGGCTTACTTGCCTTCGACGTAGGCGAGGCCGCCGGCGGTCTTGGCGACCGAGTCAGCGCCTTCGAGGAGATCGGCGATGGGATCCCACTTGCCGTTGACGAGGCCGTCGCGGGCGGAAGCCGGGATGCTCGCCTTCCAGGTCTTGGCGCCGGCGGAGACAGTCAGCTTCTCGACGTCGACGGTGACTTCGACGTCCGGGTTGGCACGGACGAAGGCGTCGCACTCGGCGAGGTCTTCCTTGGAAAGGGTGACGCAGGGCACGCCTAGGGTGGTCGAGTTGCCGAAGAAGATCTCGGCGAAGCTGCCACCGACGAGCGCGGTGAAGCCGAAGCGCCAGATGGACTGCGGCGCGTGCTCGCGGGAGCTGCCGCAGCCGAAGTTGAAGCCGACGACCATGACGCCCTTCTTGGCGGCGGCGATGCGGGCGGCCTGCGCCGAGTTCATCGGGTGCGGGCGCTCCTTGCCGTCGGGACCGGTGCGCTCATCGCGGAAGGCGTGCTCGCCGAGACCATCGAAGGTCACGCAGCGGAGGAAGCGCGCGGGGATGATGCGGTCGGTGTCGATGTCATCGCCGGGGACGGCGAGGGCGAGGGCTTTGACCTGGGTGATTTTGGCGAGGGACATGGCGGAATGAAAGGGATTCAGGAGGCGACCGGGCGGCGGACCACGCAGACAGGCATGGCGAGCGCGGAGGCCAGGGAAGCGAGGCGGGCTTCGGCGACGGGCGCGGTGACGGAGGCGTCGGCCTGCAGGAGCGCATGGCCGTCGACGACCCAGGGAAGGGTCACGGTGCACACGGGCTTGCCGTCGTAATGGGCGTCGACGCTGACGTCGCGCCGGCAGGCGAGTCCTTCGGCCGAGCAGGCCGCGTCGACGTCATCGCCTTGGGCGATGCGCGCAAGCACGCGGGCGACTGGCGCGGAGACGGACATCAGACCTTGAAGACTTCGCGGGCGTCGGCGACCTGACCGGTGATGGCGGCGGCGACGACCATGATCGGGCTCATCAGCACGGTGCGACCGGTCTGCGAACCTTGGCGGCCCTTGAAGTTACGGTTCGAAGAGCTGGCGCAAAGCTGGTCGCCGACGAGCTTGTCGGGATTCATCGCGAGGCACATGGAGCAGCCGGCGCCGCGCCATTCGAAACCGGCCTCGGTGAAGACCTTGTCGAGTCCTTCATGGACGGCCTGGATGGCGGTGAGCTGGGAACCGGGGACGACGATGGCCTTGACGCTCGGGCTGACTTTGCGGCCCTTGAGGTACTTGGCGGCTTCACGAAGGTCGGAGATCCGGCCGTTGGTGCAGGAGCCGAGGAAGCAGACGTCGACCTTGGTGCCCTTGATCGGGGTGTTCGGCGACAGCTTCATGTGGGCGTAGGCGTCTTCGGCGGTCTGACGGTCGGCGGCGTTGAGGGTCTCGAGCGCCGGCATCTTCTCGTCGATGAACACGGCCTGTCCCGGGGTGATGCCCCAGGTGACGGTCGGACGGATGTCCTCGGCCTGGAAGACCTTGACGTCGTCGTACTGGCAGCCGGGGTCGGAAGCGAAGGACTTCCAGCGGGCCACGGCGGCGTCCCAATCGGCGGCCTTGGGGGCGTATGGCTTGCCCTTGATGTAGTCGAAGGTCTTCTGGTCCGGATTGACGTAACCGCAGCGGGCGCCGCCTTCGATGGACATGTTGCAGACCGTCATGCGCTCTTCGAGGGAGAAGGCGTCGAAGGTCGTGCCGGCGTATTCGTAGGCGTAACCGATGCCGCCGTTGACCCCGAGGACGCGGATGATGTGCAGGATGACGTCCTTGGCGTAGACGCCGGGGGCGAGCTTGCCGTTGACCTCGATGCGGCGGACCTTGAGGGGGCTGAGGGCGAGGGTCTGGGTCGCGAGGACGTCGCGGACCTGCGTGGTGCCGATGCCGAAGGCGATCGCGCCGAACGCGCCGTGGGTGGCGGTGTGGGAGTCACCGCAAGCGATCGTGGTGCCGGGCTGGGTGATGCCCTGCTCCGGTCCGACCATGTGGACGATGCCCTGAGTGCCGGTGGTGGTGTCGAAGAAGCGGATGCCGTAGTCCTTGGTGTTCTTACGGAGGGCCTCGATCATCTCCTGGGCGATCGGGTCGGAATAGGGCTCCTTGAGCTCGTTGGTCGGGACGATGTGGTCGACCGTGGCGAAGGTGCGGTTCGGGAACTTCACCTTGAGGCCGAGGTCCCGTAGCATGCCGAAAGCCTGCGGGCTCGTCACCTCATGGATGAGGTGCGTGCCGATGAACAATTGGGTCTGCCCGTTAGGCAGCTTGCGCACCGTATGCGCTTCCCAAACTTTCTGGAACAGGGTCTTGGCCATCTTGGTAAAAGGTGAAGGGTCAACGTAGGAAGGGACAGGGGCTGGTCAATCCCGCAGGCGAGGGGCCCGGACGCCCCGGATTCGCCCGAAAGCGGGGCTATCCGACGTCCCTTGACCGCCGTGTCTTGACCCGCTCGCCCCTGCCCTTCCATCCTGCGACATGGCGCGCACGCTCACCCTCAGTTTCTCCTGCCCCGACACCAGCGGCATCGTGGCCGAGGTCTCCGCGTTCGTCGCCGGCCACCGGGGCTGGATCACCGAGGCCAGCCAGCACACCGAGCACGAACTCTCCCGCTTCTTCATGCGCGTCGAGATCCGCGCGGAC
>JBEDDU010000081.1:0-11208 GCA_041176065.1 Verrucomicrobiota bacterium
AAGCAGGGCCCAAGCCAAGTCAACCGGAGAGCCCCCTTCGTCGGGCCGCGCAGACGCGCTGCTTCGGCCGGCGGCAGTCCGGGCACCCAGAGGATCGCCGAACCGGATAGGACGACCGGAAGCGTCTCCCTCATTTCCGAGGGGATTTTACGGTTGATGAGCAGGTCGGAAAGCTTGGCGGTGCCGGGCGAGCCCAGCGGCTGATAGCGATCTCCCTCGATGCGACCACGCCAGACAAGCGACTCCGGCGGTGCGACAACGTAGGCCTCGCGGTCGGGCGAAATGTCGCCCTTGGACAGGCTGAACCACAATGCTTCGTCCACTTCGACCGACTCGATGAGCAGACCACATTCATCATCGGGAAGCCCGACGATGAGGCGACGTTCGTTCGGACCGAAGGCCATGGGCTCACGCCGCAGGCTCAACACGCCGCTGACGACCTGAACGATACGACCACGGACGGCGGAGCTGGCATCACGCCCCGCGGAGATGGCTGCGACCAAAGGTTCGAGGGAAGCCTCACCGGGGTCGGCAATATCCTGAGCGTGGAGGAACGCGCGCAGGCATTCCTGGATCAACGCGGCCGGACGTGCCTTCAGTGCCGCGACCGGCATGGATCCATCGGCGGCGATGACACTACCCAGCTCGCGGGCCCACTGCGCCAGCGCGACCTGCGCCTCTCCGAGGATACGGGCCGAACGCGCGAAGCCTTCGGCGTAAGCCGGTCCAAGGGCCTCGGCACCGCCGTCGGCGAGCCAGGCGCGGATACGGTTCCGGGCGGCGACCGGCAAAGCGTTGGTCGCATCCTCGCGCCAAGGAATGCCGGCCGTGCGTAAAGCGCCGAGCAGCGCGGCCTTGCCGACGCCTGCTTGGATCAACGGACGCCAGCGACGATGGCCGTCACGGTGAGGGTGGAGCACGCGCGGAGCGGCGAGACCGGCCAAGCCTGCGCCACGGGCGAGGCGGAGCAGCATGTTCTCGACGACATCGTCGAGGTGATGCGCGGTGCAGAGGATTTCGAAACCGAGGTCCGCCCGCTGGCGGAGGAAGAAAGCGTCGCGCGCCGCGCGCAGGACGGCCTCCGAAGCGGCCCCCTGCCCTTCCCTGCCGCCCAGCAGGCAAGGCAAGTCGAGCGCGGCGCACAGGGCGGCGACGAAACGAGCGTCTTCCGCCGACGCCTCGCCGCGCACGCGGTGATCGAAGTGCAGGACGCGCAGACGGGGACGCAGGGCTTCGTCCGCCCAGAGCGCGCAGAGCAGATACACCGAATCCGCGCCGCCGGAAACGGCGACGGCGACCGGGCCGGACGAGGTCGGCGCCGACGGCAGCCGCGGCAGCCGCCGGGCGGCCGCGCGCAAGGCGTCGGGACTGGGGAAGCTCATCGGCACGCGTTCAGACTAGGACGCGGCGGCTCCCTGCCAATCCAAAGCGGGCCTCAGAAGGACAACGTGTCCTTGCCGTACCAGCGGCGCAGCGCTTCGGGTACGCGCACCGTGCCGTCGGCCTGGAGGTTGTTCTCCAGGATGGCGGCGAGGACGCGCGGCAGGCCGAGGCCCGAACCGTTGAGCGTGTGGACGAACTCCGGCTTTCCATCCTTCGGGCGGAAACGTATCCCCGCGCGGCGGGCCTGGAAGTCGGTGAAATTGGAGCAGCTCGAGACCTCGAGCCAGCGCTTCTGGCCGCCGGCCCAGACTTCGAGGTCATACTGCTTGCTGTGCGAGAAGCCGATGTCGCCGGCGCAGATCATCAGCACGCGGTAAGGCAGGTCGAGCTTCTGGAGCAGGCGCTCGGCGTCGCCGCGCAGGAGTTCGAGCTCTTCGAACGACTTGTCGGGATGGGTCCACTTCACGAGCTCGACCTTGTCGAACTGGTGCAGGCGGTTGAGGCCGCGGACGTGCGCGCCCCAGCTGCCGGCCTCGCGGCGGAAGCACGGCGTGTAGCCGACGCGCTTCACGGGAAGCGAGGCCTCGTCGAGGATCTCGTCGCGGAAGAAGTTCGTGACCGGCACCTCGGCCGTCGGGATCAGGTAGAAGTCGTCGGTCTGCGCGTGGTACATCTGCCCTTCCTTGTCGGGCAGCTGGCCGGTCGCGGTCGCCGAGGCGGCGTTGACGAGCAACGGCGCGTGGACCTCGGTGTAGCCGTTGGCGCCGGCCTCCTCGAGGAAGTATTGGATCAGCGCGCGGACGAGGCGGGCCATGTCGCCCACGTAGAACGGGAAGCCCGCGCCGGTGACCTTCACGCCGCGCTCGAAGTCGATCGCCTTGTTGAACCAAGCGATGTCCCAGTGCGGCTTGGCCGACGGGGAGATGAGCTTCGCGTGGTCGCCCCACTCGAGGATGACCTTGTTGTCGGCCTCGGTGCGGCCCTCGGGCACGGAGTCGTGCGGGATGTTCGGGACGGAAAGCGCGACGGCTTTCATCTGCTCCTCGGCTTCGGTGACCTTCTTCTCGAGTTCCTTCACCTTGGCGGAGGCGGCCTTCATCTCGGCGACCTTGGCCTGGAATTCCGGGGAACCCTTCGGCATCGCGGCCATCTCCTTGTTCGCGGCGTTCTGCGCGGAGCGGGCGACCTCGAATTCGGCGACCGCGTGGCGGCGGGCCTCGTCGGCGGCCAGCACGGCGTCGAGGTCGACCTGGAACTTCTTCCGGGCGACGCCCTTGCGGACGAGGTCGATGTTTTCGCGAAGGAACTTGGGATCCAGCATGGGCCGACTCTGCCCAAATCCCCCGCCCGAGGGCAACGGGGAATTATCGCCCGCGCTGGATTCGTCCGGCCAGGAAACGCGCGATCCAAAGCGCGGTCTCCCGTTCCATGCCGGTGACGCTCAGTTTGAGGTCCTCACCCCCGTCGACTTCGAACTCGACCTGGAAGCTCGTGTGGTAGCTGTTACGCCCGCGACGCGTGGCCTCGGTCAGACGACATGAGCGGACGGAAGTCCAGTCGGCTGACTTGGTCCGGTAGATGCCGAAAGCGCCGGCACGGATCGCGAACCGGCCGTTGGCCAGCTCCACGATCACCCGGCCGGCGACGGTCATGATGGTCAGGCCGATGAGGAAGACCGAGCCGACCAGGAACGGCAGCCCGAACAGCGACATGACCCAGTTGAACTTACCTTCGGCGATCTGCGTTCCGTAGATGCCGCCGAGCGACCCGCCCGCCCATGCCAGCGTGAACGGCACGAGGAAGAAGGCGATGCAGCTGCGGGTCGAAAGGCTGAGCCGGAATCCGTCCATGGTCTCGGTCAGGTCCACCCCCTTGGGCGGGGTCATCACCGGCACGATGTTACGGTCCGCGAAAGGCACGGCCGTCTGACAGGCCGCCAACGGAAAAGGCTTTTCGCAGAAGCGACAGACGGCCACGCCTTGGGCGGGAGCGATGTCCGCCGCCTGGATCGGCAAGCCGCAGTCGGGACAATGAAGTTCCACGGGGGCAGGATGAAGCGGCGCCGGTCCTAGACAAGCCAGGACGGCCTCACCTCTGCTCCTCGAGATAGCGGGCCACCCAGGCCAGCCGAGGGTAAGACTGGCCGGCGGCGAAACAGAAATCCGGCCGACCATCGGCCAGTTCGCAGCGGAGGACGAGCTCCGGCCGAGCCGCACCCTCGCTGTCCGCGGTGGTCCTCCGAGCCACGACGATCCGCCGGATCTCCTCATGCCGGAAGCTCCGGCTGGCGGCCCACCGGCGAAGACCGCTGCGGAACTCCAACGTCTCGGCCGTGCCGATCACGGAGTCCGTCCCGAAAGTGAAATAAGCCGCGCTGCCGGCCAAGACGGTCAACAGGACGAAAAAGATGCCGAAAACGACCCAGAAATCCGCGGAGCTCAACGTACGCCCATGGAAGAGTTGAATGAGCGCGGTGACGAAGAAGAACGCCGTGATCAGCCAAAGCACCGCCGGCCCGACGCCGTCCGACTTCGTGATGTCGCAGCGGAACAGGAAAGCATCCTCCGTCAATTCGACGCCCTCCGGCGGGGGCCCCAAAGGCAGTGCGGCGCGTTCCGCCCGCGAGCGGGCCCCCGCGCAGGAGCGCCGGACGCTGATCTTCCCGCAAAACGGACAGGCCAGCCCGGTGAAGCAGGCGGCGTTCTCGTCCAAGCCTTCCCCGCAAACTGGGCAGTGCAGCTGCATGGTGCCAAGGATGCCCGACCTCGCTCCCGACGGGCAAGCCCCGACCGAAGGAGGCGCCATCCAGGGCAGCGGGAACGAGCGAGATAAGCCCCGCCGCGCGAACGGCGGGGCCTATTTTGCTATGCTTTCGCTTAGACTCGGCTCGCCTCGGGGGCGAAAACTTCGTCGGGACGGAAGAAACGGCGAACCTCGGCTTCCGCGGCGGCGGGGCTGTCGGAGGCGTGGCAGACATTGCGCATCATCTCGGTGCCGTAATCGCCACGGATGGTGCCCTTGGGAGCCACTTTGGAATTGGTCGGTCCGAGGAGTTCGCGGACGCGGGAAATGACATTCTCGCCCACGAGGACGGCGACGATGACCGGACGGGAGGACATGAAGGCCTCGATCTCGGGATAGAAAGGCTTGTCGGCCACGTGAGCATAGTGCTCGCGGAGCTGAGCCGGGGTCAGACGGGTCATCTTGCTGGCCTGGATGTCGAAACCAGCGGCTTCGAAACGGGCGAGAACCGTTCCGCAGAGGCGGCGTTCCATGCAGTCGGGCTTGAGAATGATGAGGGTCTTTTCCATGAGGAACCCTTCGGACTGAAGGGTCGTAAACTATTCGCTTTTGGGCTCGAAAAGACAAGCCCGAAGCAGGAAAGCCGGCAAAAGCCCTCAAAAACCCCTAGAAACAAGGCAAATGGCCTGCACCGCCAAGGCCTTGCCCTGCCCGATCGAATCCATCCCTTCGTTGGTCGTGGCCTTGATGCCCACCTGGGAGTCGCTGATTCCGATGATTTCGGCGACCTTGGCCTTCATCGCGTCGACATGGGCCATGACCTTGGGGCGCTCGCCGATGATCACGATGTCGACGTTGCTGACCAACCATCCGCCATTGGCCCGTGCTTCGGCGACGGCCTTGCGGACGATCACGGAGGAAGCCAATCCTTTGAGGGAATTGTCGGTGTTCGGGAAGTAATGACCGATGTCACGCAAGCCGGCGGCGCCGAGGATCGCATCCGCCACCGCATGCAGCAGTACATCCGCATCGGAATGCCCTTCGGGGCCGACCGGAGACGGGATGTTCACCCCGCCCAGGATGCAAGGACGCCCGGCGACCAGCGGATGGATGTCATACCCGAGACCGACGCGGAAAGCTGGCAGGGGCTGGCTCATGCCCGATTATTAGGCGAGAAAACGCCCAAAGGGAAGCCCTTGCACAAAACCCTTGAAACGCCCTCCCCGAGGAGGCATTTTGAAGACCTGTCAGTCTTAAGGCGCGGTAGCCAAGTGGTAAGGCCGGGCTCTGCAAAAGCCCCATGCGTCGGTTCAATTCCGACCCGCGCCTCCAGTTTAAACAAGCAGGGCGTCCCGATTGGGACGCCCTGCTTCTTACCTGCGTTCGCTTCCTTCAGCGGACCGGCTTGCTGAGGTTGGCGACGCCGTTGACCTTCGAGTTCACGCGCAGACGCAGGCCGTTGAGGCGGATGAAGCCGGTGGCGTCGTCCTGGTTGTAGGCCTTGGTCGGGTCCGCTTCCATCGTGGCGATGTGCGGGTTGTAGAGCGAACGGGCGCTCTTGCGGCCGGCGACGTAGACGTTGCCCTTGTAGAGCTTCACGCGGACGGTGCCGGTGACGTTGCGCTGCGACTCGGTGATGAGGGCCTGGAGGGCGAGGCGCTCCGGGGCGTACCAGAAGCCGTTGTAGACGAGCGTGGCGTAACGCGGGACGAGCGAATCGCGCAGGTGCATGACCTCGCGGTCCATGGTCAGGGACTCGATCTGGCGGTGGGCGAAGTGCAGGATGGTGCCGCCCGGGGTCTCGTAGACGCCGCGGCTCTTCATGCCGACGAAGCGGTTCTCGACCATGTCGACGCGGCCGACGCCGTGACGGCCGCCGAGCTTGTTGAGCGTGCGCATGACGCCGAGGGGATCGAGCTTCTTGCCGTTGACGGCGACACAGTCGCCCTGGCGGAACTCGAGCTCGACGTACTCCGGCTTGTTCGGGGCGTCCTCCGGGGAGACGGAGAGCTTGAACATGGCCTTGTTCGAGGGGTGGAAGGCGTCCATCCACGGATCCTCGAGGATGCCGGCTTCGTAGGAGATGTGGAGGAGGTTACGGTCGGAGGAGTAGGGCTTCTTGGCGCTGGCCTCGACCGGGATCTTGTTGTCGGCGCAATAGGCGATCATCTCGGCGCGGCCGGGGAAGTCCTTGCGGAATTCCTCGTTGCGCCAAGGGGCGATGATCTCGAGGTCGGGGGCGAGGGCGGCGCAGGTGAGTTCGAAGCGGACCTGGTCGTTGCCCTTGCCGGTGGCGCCGTGGGCGATGGCGGTGGCGCCCTCCTTGCGGGCGATCTCGACCATGCGCTTGGCGATGAGCGGACGCGCAATGGAGGTGCCGAGGTAGTACTGGCCTTCGTAGATGGCGCTGGCCTGCATCATCGGGAAGATGAAGTCGCGGGCGAACTCGGCCTGGAGGTCGTCGACGTAGAGCTTGGAAGCGCCGGTCTTCAGGGCCTTCTGCTTGAGTCCCTTGAGTTCGTCTTCCTGGCCGATGTCGGCGCAGAAGGCGATCATCTCGGCGTCATGCTTGTCCTTGATCCAGGAAAGGAGGACGGAGGTGTCGAGGCCGCCGGAGTAGGCCAGGACGATTTTCTTCTTCTTGCTCATGGTGTGGTATGGAAAGATCAGCCGCGATGCGCGGCGAGGTGGGCGAGGATGGCCTTCTGCACGTGCAGACGGTTCTCGGCTTGGTCGAAGATGATGCTCTGCTTGCTCTCGAGCACTTCGGCGGAGACTTCCTCGCCGGGGTGGGCCGGCAGGCAGTGCATGAAGTAGGCGGAGGGCTTGGCCAGGGACATCAGCTTCGCGTTGACCTGGTAGGGCTGCATGGTGCGCAGGCGCTCGGCCTTCTCGGCCTCCATGCCCATGCTCACCCAGACGTCGGTGTAGACCATGTCGGCGCCCTTGACGGCGGCGGCGGGGTCGGTCGAGAACGTGAAGGTCTCCGGCAGGCCGTCCTTCTTGAGCTGGGCGCGGATCTCGGCGCCGGGCTCATAGCCGGCGGGACCGGCGAGCGCGATCTCGACGCCGAGGGCGGCGCCGCCGAGCACGAACGAGTTGGCCATGTTGCAGGCGGTGTCGCCGAGGAAGGCGACCTTCTTGCCCTTCAGCGAGGCGGCGTACTGCTCAGGGCGGCCGGGCGCGTAGCGTTCGGCGAGCGTGAACATGTCCGTCATGAACTGGCACGGATGCAGGAAGTCGGACAGCGCGTTGACGACGGGCATCGTGCCGCAGCGGGCGAACTCCTCGAGCAGGCCGTGCTCGTGGCAACGGATGACCATGCCGTGGAGGTAACGGGAAAGGACGCGCGCGGTGTCCGCCACGGTCTCGCCGCGGGAGATCTGCAGGTCGTCGGCGTTGAGCATCACCGGGAGGCCGCCGAGCTCGTGGACGCCGACCTGGAAGGAGACGCGGGTACGGGTGCTCTTCTTGAAGAACATCAGGCCCCAGGACTGGTGCGCGAGGGCGGCGCCGGCGGACTTGCCGCGTCCGGACTTGAGCGCCGCGGCGGCGGCGAACACCTGGGCTGTCTCGGCCGGGCTCAGGTCGGTCTCCTTCAGGAAATGACGCATCTCGGAAAGCGTTCGAACATACCCCTCCCTGCCCGTTTGGACAGAGGAAAATAAGGGGGCAAACCGCCTCAGGCCGCCTTCCAACCGCCCAGTACCTGACGCAGGATCGCCACCGACTCCGCCAGTTCCTCGACGGAGGCGTTGAGCGGAGGCAGCAGGCGCACGGCCACGCCGCCGGCCGGCGCGGTCAGGATGCCGGCCTCGCGGAGGGCGGCGACGACCGGGAGCGGATCGACGTGCAGGATGACGCCGACCATGTAGCCGGCGCCGCGGACTTCCTTCACGAGGTCGGGACGCAGGGCGACGAGCTGGCGCAGCTCGGCATGCCAGGCGACGGAACGCTCCGCGACCTTGGCGACGAGCTGTTCGGCTTCGAGGATCTCGAGCACGGCCAGGCCGGCCGTGGCCGCGAGCGGACCGCCGCCGAAGGTGGTGCCGTGCGAGCCGGGCTGGAAGAGGTCGTCGTGCGGAGGGGCCATCCAGATGGCGCCGATCGGGAAACCGCCGCCGAGGCCCTTGGCCATGGCGATCGCGTCGGGCTTAACGCCGGCGTGCTCATAGGCGAAGAACTTGCCGGTACGGCCGATGCCGCACTGGATCTCGTCGATCATGAACAGGACGTTGCGCGCGCGGCAGAGCTGCTCGACGCCACGGAGGAATTCAGGAGTCGCCGGATTCACGCCGCCTTCGCCCTGGATCGATTCGATCAGCACGGCGGCGGTGGTCTTCGCGTCGATGGCCTTGTCCCAGGCCGCGAGATCGTTGAGCGGGACGGCGGTGAAGCCGGACAGCAGCGGACGGAAGCCCTTCTGGATCTTCTCCTGCGGCGTGGCGGACATGCCGCCGAACGTGCGTCCGTGGAAGGCTTTCTCGGCCACGACGACGCCGATGCAGGCGCCCTCGGCGCCCGACTTGCGCTGACCGTGCAGACGGGCGAGCTTGAGCAGGCCTTCGTTGGCCTCGGCGCCGCTGTTGCAGAAGATGACGCGGCCGGGTCCGCAGCGCTGCGAAAGGGAGAGGGCGAGCGCGCCCTGCGGCTCGTTGCGGTAGAGGTTGCTGACGTGGACGAGCTTGCCGGCCTGCTCGGTGACGCGCTTGACCCAGTGCGGGTGGGCGTGGCCGACGGCGTTGACGGCGATGCCGGAGGCGAAGTCGAGGTAGCGCTTGCCGTTGGCGTCCCAGACGAGCGTCCCCTGCCCTTTCACGAGCGTGATGGGCGGCGCGCCGTAGTTGCGCGCGACGTTGGCCGCGTAGTTGGCGGCGGCGGAGTCTGTGGCGGCGTCGCTCATCAACCGTGGACGATTTCGGTGCCGATGCCCTTGTCGGTGAAGACCTCGAGCAGGAGCGCGTGCGGGACGCGGCCGTCGATGAAGTGCACCCGGCGCACGCCTTCCTTCAGGGCCTTCACGGCGCTGTCGACCTTCGGGATCATCCCGCCGGCGATCACGCCCTTGCGCTTGAGCTCGTCGACCTCGCTCACCTTGAGCGTGGTGATCAGGGAGTCAGGGTTCTTCGGGTCGGCCAGGAGGCCGGGCACGTCGCTCATGAAGATGAGGCGGCGGGCGCGAAGGGAATTGGCCACGGCGGCCGCGGCGACGTCGGCGTTGGTGTTGTAGGCCTGGTCGTCGGCGTCGAGGGCGATGGGGGAGACGACCGGCAGATGGCCGTCGGCGAGCGCCTTCTTGATGAGCTTCGTCTTCACGAACTTGATGTCGCCGACGAAGCCGATGTCGACGGGCTGGCCCTTCTCGTCGGTCCCGAGGAGCTTCTCGCAGAGGTTCACGTGGTTGCCCGGCATGCCGAGCGGGTTGGCGCCGCGGGCCTTGAGGGATTCGCAGATCTGTCCGTTGATCTCGTGGTTGAGGGTCTCCTCGACGATCTTGACGGTCGCGGCGTCGGTGACGCGCATGCCGCCGCGGAACTCGGACTTGATGCCGGCCTTGTCCATGGCGCGGGTGATGGCCTTGCCGCCGCCGTGCACGACGACGACCTGGATGCCGACGGCGGCCAGGAAGGCGATGTCGGTGGCCACGCGGTCGCGGCCCTCCGGGTTCGGATCGTCCATGAAGCTGCCGCCGTACTTCACCACGAAGGTGGAGCCACGGAACTTATGGATGTAAGGAAGCGCCTCGTGGAGGACCTCGGCTTTTTGCGCGGCAGGAATGCTCATCTTGCGGGTCGGAGTGTCAGGGCTGCGGCCGGGGAGTAAACGGAAAACCTTATTCGCTCTTGTTGTAGTTCACGTAGCCGTCGGTGAGGTCCGCGGCCAGGAGCCGGAACCTGGCGTCGCCGAGGTTGAGCTTCAGGCGGACGGCGAAACGGGCGGCCTTCACGACCTGCTTCCACCTGGGCTTGTTCTCAGGCAGGGGCTTGCCGCCCAGCACGGCGGGGACGTCGTCGTAGTAGATATCGAGCTTGGACTCGTCGAGGCCTGTCCGGGCGTAGCCGGCGGCGTCGGCGAGGCGACCCCAGTTCGGGTCTTCGCCATACCAGGAGGACTTCACCAGGAGGGAGTTGCCGATCGCGCGGGCGATCTTCTCGGCGTCGGCGCGGGTGCGGGCGCCTTCGATCTCCACGGCCACGACCTTGGTGATCTTCTCGCCGTCGCCGACGATCTTCTCGGCCAGGGCGAAGCAGACCTTGTCGAGCGCCTCCTGGAAGAGCGCGCGGAGCGGCGCCGGGGCGGAAGCGCCCACGGACACGCCGGAGACGCCGGAAGCGAGGAGCAGCACGGTGTCGTTGGTGGACATGTCGCCGTCGACGCTGACGCAGTTGAACGACTGGTCGGAGGAAGCCTTGAGGGCCGTCTTGAGCTCGGCCGGCGAGGCGGCGGCGTCGGTGCAGACGAACGCGAGCATGGTGGCCATGTTCGGCTCGATCATCCCGGCGCCCTTGGCGATGCCGGCGACGGTGATGGTCTTGCCTTCCCAGACGAAGCGGGCGGTGACGGACTTCGGACGGGTGTCGGACGTGAGGATCGCGTTGGCGGAACGGACGCCTTCGGAAGCGTCGCGGGAGAGGCGGGAGGCCGAGACCTTGATGCCTTCGGCGACCTTGGCCATCGGGAGCAGCTCACCGATACGACCCGTCGAGCAGACGAGGAAGGCATCGGAGGGCGCGCCCACGGCGTCGGCGGAGAGCTTGGCCATCGCGGCGGCGTCGGCGTCGCCTTGGGCGGCGGTGCAGGCGTTGGCGTTGCCGCTGTTGCCGACGATGCCGCGGATCTTGTCCGCGGAGACGGCGAGCACCTGCTGGCAGAAGCGGACCGGGGCGGCCTTGACGTCGTTGGTCGTGAAGACGCCGGCGGCGGCGCACGGCCGGTCGGCGACGACGAGCGTCAGGTCGAGGCGGTCGGTGCCTTTGTTGCGGATGTCGCAGCCGGCGGCGCCGACGCGGAAGCCGGGCACGTCGGAGACGCCCGGCGAATCGTTGGTGAACTCGATGGACATGGAAAGATCAGCGCAGGCCT
>JBEDDU010000082.1:0-4889 GCA_041176065.1 Verrucomicrobiota bacterium
GGTCAGCTCCGCGAGCGCGCGCAGGACGCCGTCCGCGCAACGTCGGTCGGCCGCTTCCTGCGCATCGATGACCGCGACCTCGCGGCTGCGCGGGTCGACGGAAAGACGCAGGTCTCCGGGGCGCAGCCAGCGCCAGGCCAGCAGTCCGCCGAGCGACATCACGGCGAGCCATAGCAGGGCGGCGGGGCGGGGCATCGGCCTAGGATTAAGCCGCCGGCCGCCCTCCGGGACAAGCGGATTGCCCGTCCGCGTCCGGGCACAAAAAAGGGCGCCGAAAGGCGCCCTTGGTAGGAGGTATAATCCGAGGATTAGTAGCCGCCGCGATCGCCGCCGCCGAAGCCGCCGCGACCACCGCCGAAGCCACCACGACGTTCGCCGCCGCCGAAGCCGCCGCGAGAACCGCCGCCGAAGCCGCCACGGTCGCCGCCGCCGACGCCGCCGCGACGTTCGCCGCCGCCGAAGCCGCCGGAGCGAGGACGGTCACCGCCGAAGGACGGGCGCTCTTCACGAGGACGAGCGACGTTGACCTTCAGGGGGCGACCCATGAAGTCGATGTTTTCGGTCTTAGCGATCGCATCCTGAGCCTGCTGGGCGTTGCCCATGGTCACGAAGGCGAAGCCACGAGGACGACCCGTGAACTTGTCCATCATGACTTCCACGGAGACCACTTCGCCAGCCTGGGAGAAGTGAGCGCGGATGTCGGATTCGGTAGCGGCCCAGGGCAGATTGCCCACGAACAGTTTGTTTTCCATATCTTTTGTTTTTGCTTGGTTTACTTACGCCGCATTGCCCGTTTCCGACCTTCGGATTTCGATTTGCCGTCTTAACGACCGTCAACTCACCGGATTACTGCGGGGCTTGTCTCTTACTTTGGTTATTTTCCGAGACAAACCTGACCGCTTATAAGGAGGTTAAGCAGGGCTACGGCAAGTTTATTCACAATAGGGGACTTCGCTCAGCCCTGCGTTGACTCCGGAAAGCGGGCGAAACAGGGTGTTTTCATGAGCGCCGCCTTGTCTACCGAGCAGATCCAAGCGGCTCTGACTGGCTTGCCCGGCTGGGAGCTAGAAGGTTCTAAGTTGTTGAAGGCCTATAAGTTTAAGGACTTCAAAGCCGCCTTGGTCTTCATCAATCAAGTCGGAGCCATCGCCGAGCAGCAGGGGCACCACCCCGAAATCCATAATGTCTGGAATCAGGTGACCCTGCGGCTCTGCACCCACGACGCGGGGGACCGGATCACCGAGAAAGATTTGACCCTCGCCCGCGCCCTCCAATCCCTGTCCACCCCGTGATCGACGACCCCGCCGAGGCTTTGGACATCCTCTTGGAGGAGCTTAAGCGCCAGAAGGCCGCGGGGGTCCGTCGCGTCAGCATCACGGCCGACTCCCTGGCCGCCTTGAAGGCCCTCGCCGGCACGCCGGCGGCCCCGGCTCCTGCGCCCGCCAAGGCTGCGCCGGCGGCGTCTCCGGTCCGCCCGGCGGCGACTCCGGTCACCGCCCCGGTCCGTCCGGTCGCCGCAGCCGCGCCCAAGCCTGCCGTGGCCGCGCCTGCCGCGCCGATCCCCGACGCGCCGATCTTCACCCTCGCCGCCGGCACCAAGGCCGAGCGCATGCAGGCGCTCCGTCAGCTCGTCGAAGCCTGCGCCGAGACGAAGAAGCATCTCGTCGCCCCGCAGCGTCCGCTGCTCGGCCACGGTTCCCTCGACGCCAAGGTCGTGTTCGTCGGCGAAGCGCCCACCCTCGGCGAGATGGAGGCCGGCCAGGCCTTCGCGGGGGAGTCCGGCGAGCTGCTGCAGAAGATCCTCGGCGCCGCGGCCATCAACCCGGCCGACTGTTATTTCGCGCCCGTCATGGTCTGGCGCCCCGAGCCCCCGACCCTGTATGGCAAGCGTCCGCCGACCGCGCGCGAGCTGGCCTTCAACCTCCCGTATCTCCGCGCGCAGATCGACGTGATCGCCCCGCGCGTCGTCGTCGCGCTCGGCGCCCAGGCCTTCGAAGCCCTGCACGGCCGCACGCCGACCATCACGCAGGCGCGCGGCCGGTGGTTCGACCTCGGTGGCGTGCCGCTGCTGGCGACGTTCCATCCGAACTATCTCCTGCACTCGCCCAGCGCTTCCGCCAAGCGGACCGTCTGGGAGGACTTCCTGCTCCTGATGGAAAAGCTCGGCCTGCCGATCAGCGAGAAGCAGCGCGGTTTCTTCGCGGCCAAGTAAGGCTCAGCGCACCGAGTCGCTGAGGCGGCTCAGCGTGAACGACAGCACCTGCGAGTTGCGTCCGCTTTCCTTGAGCGACTTGCGGCGTTCGGCCGGCAGGTCGGTCGGCGCGCCCGGCACGAAGCCGCAGGCCGACTGGAAGAAGCCCTGCGTCTGGGTGGTCAGCGCGACGAGCTTCTTGGCGCCGAGCTTCTTGGCCTGACGCTTGGCGAATTCGACCAGCTTGCTGCCGACGCCGCGGCCGTGGTAGAACGGCTGCACGTAGACGGCGCCGAGCTCCATCACCTTGCCGCCCGGGTAGGGGCGGAGGGCGGCGCAGCCGATGATGCTGTCGTCGATCTCGTAGACGTAGAATTCGGCGAACGACTGCTCGATCTGCTGGCGCGTGCGCGCCACGAGGGCGTCGGTCTTCGCGCCGTGCTTGGCGAGGTTGTAGAGGGCCTGCGCGTCCTTCTTCTTCGCCTGGCGGATGCGGTCGTAGTCGTTGGCGTGCACCATCGTGCCGAGGCCGACCTTGTCGAAGATCTCGGTGAGGAGGCAGCCGAAGACGCGGCCGTCGAGGATGTGGGCGCGCGGGACGTCCTCGTCGAGGGCCTTGGCGGCCTGCACGGCCTTGCTGCGGATGCGCGGATCGAGCTTCGCGTGCTTGTCCGCGAGCAGGCGCTTGAGCTCGTCCTCGGGGAGGTTGAGCTGCACGACGCCGTTCACCTGCAGGCCGCTGAAAGGCGTGAGGTAGATGAGCTTCGAGGCGCCGAGGGCGACCGCGAGCTCCATGGCGAGGTGGTCGCTGTTGACGCGCAGGGACTGGCCTTCGCGGTCGCACACGATCGGGGTGACGAGCGGGAGGATGTCCTGCGAGAGCATGGACTTCAGGATCGCGGCGTCGACCTTCTCGACCTTGCCGGTGTAGAGATGGTCCACGCCCTTGAGGCGGCCGATCTTGGTCGAGCGGACGGCGTTGGTGATGGCGCAGCGCAGGCCGGCCTGGGAGAGGTTCTCGAGGACGGACTGCGAGACGAGCGCCGAGGCCTCGCGCGCGAGCGACATGGTCGAGACGTCGGTCGGTCCTTCGCCCTGGATGTCGGAGAGCGCGATGTTGTGCTCGCCGGCGAGGCCGACGAGCTGCTGGCCGATGCCGTGCACGAGCACGACCTTGATGGAGAGGCTGCGGAGGACCGCGATGTCGGTGACGATGTTCGCGAAGTTCTCGTGGGACACGATCGAGCCGTCGACCGCGATGACGAAGACGTGGTCGCGGAACATCGGGACGTACCGGAGGATCCCCCGGAGGTCGGTCGGCTTCATGGCGCGCTCACGCTGGCTGGACATGCTCAATCCTTATGGACTCCCCGACGGGCGGAGCAATACTGATGACGCATGCCGAAGCCGCCCCGAGTCCGCCGCGAGACGGTGCCGCCCGACCTCCGGGAGCCAGTGGACGCCTTCCTGGCGCACCTCTCGCTCGAACGCGGCGCGGCGAAGCTCACGACCGAGGCCTACGAGTCGGACCTCGTCCGCTTCGCCGCCCACTGCGGCCGGGCGGGCCGGACGAACTGGACGGAGGTTTCGCTGGCGGACGTCGATTCCTGGACGCGTGCGCTCGACCGCAAGGGCCACGCTGCAGCCTCGCTGGCCCGCCGGCTCTCGGCGGTCCGTTCTTTCTCCGCCCATCTCGTCCGCAGCGGGCTCCGACGCGATGACTTCACCGAACTTGCCCGCGGTCCCAAGCTCCGCCGCAAGCTTCCCGGCATGATCAGCGCCGAGGAGGCCGCGAAGGTGGTCTCGGCGCCCGATACCGGCACGCCCCAAGGACTCCGCGACCGCGCGATGCTCGAGCTCATGTACGGCTCCGGCCTGCGCATCTCCGAGCTCTGCGGCCTGGAGATCCAGGCCGTCGACGCCGAGTCCGCCCTCGTGAGGGTCACCGGCAAAGGCTCGAAGGACCGCATCGTGCCCGTCGGCGAGACCGCGCTCCTCGCCTTGCAGGCCTACCTCAAGGCCGGCCGGCCCAAGCTCGTGCGCCCCAAGACCGGCAGCGCGTTATTCCTCAGCGCCCGCGGCGTGGCCATCTCCCGCAAGACCTTCTGGCTCGGCGTGAAACAGGCCGCCCGCCGCGCCGGGGCCTCGGTGCCCGTCAAGCCGCACCTGCTGCGCCACGCCTTCGCGACGCACCTGCTGGAAGGCGGCGCCGACCTGCGTTCGATCCAGGAGATGCTCGGCCATGCCGACATCGCCACGACGCAGATCTACACGTCGGTCGACCGGACGGCGTTGTCCGCCGCGCACCGACGCCACCACCCGCGCGGACGCGGGAAGGGGCGTTAGCGGCCGGCGAGGACGAACAGGCCGCCGAGCAAGGAAGCCGCCGCGAGCACGAACACGAGCGCGCGCGTGGGCAGGGGCAGGTCGAGCGGGGCCAGTTCCTCGTCGTCCTCCGTGGGGCGGACGACCGCCTCGCGCAGGATCGAGAAGTAGTAATGGATGCTGATCGCGACGCCGACGAAGGCGGCGCCGAGGACCCACCAGAGCTTGGCGGCCACGAGCAGGACGAGGACGAGGAGCTTGGCGATGAAGCCGACGGAGGGCGGGATGCCGGCGAGGGAGCCGATGCCGAAGCCGAGGGCGCCGCCGAGCAACGGCGAGCGACGCAGCAGGCCGCGAAGGGCGAGCTGCGGAC
>JBEDDU010000083.1:0-14596 GCA_041176065.1 Verrucomicrobiota bacterium
GTCGGGGAGGGTTGGTAGGACTTGACGGTCGGGAGCGTGAGCGGGAGCTGCTTGGAGGTCAGCGGCACGGCGCAGACTTCGACGCCGTTGAGCTGGCAGGTGACGGGCTCCTTCGGGAGGAACTCGCGCACTTCGGAGTCGGCCGGGATCTTGGCGTAGTCTTCGCGCGAGACCCAGAGGAGCGGGAAGGGCTCGCCCCAGTAGCGCTGACGCGAGAAGAGCCAGTCGCGCAGCTTGAAGTTCACGGCGAGCTTGCCCTGGCCCTTGGCGGCGAGGTCGGCGGTGATCTTCTTCTTGGTCTCGGTGGCGGACAGTCCGTCGAACGGTCCGGAGTTCACCATCGGGCCGTCTTCGGTCCAAGGCTTCTCGTTGACGTCGACCGCTTCCTTGGAGCCGACGACCTGGATGATCGGCAGCTTGAATTCCTTGGCGAACTCCCAGTCGCGTTCATCGTGGGCGGGCACGGCCATGATGGCGCCGGTGCCGTAGGTGATGAGGACGTAGTCGGCGGTCCAGACGGGGATCTTCGCGCCGTTGACGGGGTTGATGGCGTAGGCGCCGGTGAACACGCCGGTCTTCTTCTTGTCGGCGAGGTCGGTGCGCTCGAGGTCGGTCTTGTTGCGGACCGCGGCGACG
This sequence comes from Verrucomicrobiota bacterium, assembly GCA_041176065.1. GTDB lineage: Bacteria > Verrucomicrobiota > Verrucomicrobiia > Opitutales > UBA953 > UBA953. Next base: position 637 of record JBEDDU010000083.1, read on the forward strand.
TAGCTCTCGACGGCGCCCTTCTGGGCCGCCGTGGTGATCTTGCCGATGAGCGGATGCTCGGGCGCGATGACCATGTAGGTCGCGCCGTAAAGGGTGTCAGGACGGGTGGTGAAGACCGTCAGGGTGTCGGCATGGCCGTCCAGCTTGAAGGTGACCTCGGCGCCCTCGGACTTGCCGATCCAGTTCTTCTGGAGGCGCTTGGTCGAGTCAGGCCAATCGACGTGATCGAGGCCTTCGATGAGCTTGTCGGCGTAGGCGGTGATGCGCAGGACCCACTGCCGGATCGGGCGGCGTTCGACGGGGTGGTTGCCGCGGTCGGAGCGAGGGCCTTCGGGAGTATTAAGGACTTCTTCGTTCGCGAGGACGGTGCCGAGGGCGGGGCAGAACCACACCGGCTTCTCGGAGACGTAGGCGAGGCCGTGACGGAAGAGCTTGAGGAAGATCCACTGCGTCCAGCGGAAGTAGTCCGCGTCGGTGGTGGAGAGCTCGCGGTCCCAGTCGATGGCGAAGCCGAGCATCTGCAGCTGGCGGCGGAAGTTGTCGATGTTGCGCTTGGTCTGGACGGCCGGGTGCTCGCCGGTGGCGATGGCGTGCTGCTCGGCGGGCAGGCCGAAGGCGTCCCAGCCCATCGGGTGCAGGACGTTGAAGCCGTTGGCCTTCTTGTAACGGGCGAGGATGTCCGACGCGGTGTAGCCTTCCGGGTGGCCGATGTGCAGGCCGGCGCCGGAGGGGTAGGGGAACATGTCCAGGACGTAGTACTTCGGCTTGCCGCAGGAAATCGGCTCGGTGCGGAAGGTGGCGTCGGCTTTCCAGACGGCCTGCCACTTCTGTTCGAAGGCGGGGAAATCGTAGCTGCCGGGTTTTGTTTCCGAAGTGTCCATGAATGCGTGCAGATAGGAGGTTCGGGACGGCGCTGGCAAGGTTTTGGAGCGACCGGCGACCCTATCCCGCTTGCCTAGGCCCTTCGGCGGGGGTTATCTGCCGTCATGAACGTGCTCGTGGTGGGCGGTGCCGGCTACATCGGCAGCCATTGCGTCCGGCAGGCCGCGGCCGCCGGGCACGTGGTCGCCGTGCTCGACGACCTGTCCTATGGCCATGCGGAGTCGGTGCCGGCCGGGGTGCGCCTCTTCCGGGCTGACATGGGGGATCAGGCCGCCGTCCGCGCCGCCCTGCGCGAGACCCGCGCGGAGGTGGTCATCGATTTCGCGGCCTTCACGAACGTCGGCGAATCCGTCCGGCAGCCCGAGCGCTACCATGAGAACAACGTCGTCCGCACCGAAGGCCTGCTCCAGGCGATGCTCGCGGAGGGAGTGAACAAGCTCGTCTTCTCGAGCACCTGCGCGACCTACGGCGTCCCGGAAAAGATGCCGATGTCCGAGGACCTGCCGCAACAGCCCATCAATCCGTATGGCGCCACGAAGCTGGCGGTCGAAAGACGTCTGCGCGAACTCGCCGCCTCGCACGGCCTGAGCTTCGCCGCCTTCCGTTACTTCAACGCCGCGGGGGCCTCGGCCGACGGCGCCATCGGCGAAGACCATGCGCCGGAGACGCACCTGATCCCGCTGGCCATCGCCGCCGCCCTCGGCCGACGTCCGCCGCTCAAGGTCTTCGGCGCCGATTATCCGACGCCTGACGGCACCTGCCTCCGGGATTACGTGCATGTCGACGACCTCTCCCGGGCCCATCTCGACGTGCTGCCTAAGCTCAGCCAGCCTGGTCAGGCCCTCTTCTATAATCTCGGCACCGGCACGCCGTATTCCGTGAAAGAGGTCATCGCGAGCGTCGCCCGCCTCCTCGGCCGGCCGGTCCCGTACGAGCTCGCCGACCGCCGCGAAGGCGATCCGCCCGCGCTGTACGCCGACGCTTCCAAGGTCCGGCGCGAGCTCGGCTGGGTCCCGCGCTACGATACGCTCGACAGCATCGTGCTGACGGCATGCCATTGGCACCTCGCCCGACCCAAGGGCTACGCCTCCTGATCCGATGTCCGAGCAACTCCACCCGCACTGGCGCATCCAGTATATCCGCACCCGCAAGGAGCCGGGCGCCGGCAGTCCCTTCGCGGCCTTGCTCGCGGCGGACGACGACGAGGCCAACCTGATCCTCCATCGCGGTCGTCACTGTTTCGTCATCCTCAATAATTCCCCTTATAATCCGGGTCACCTCATGGTGCTGCCGAACCGCGAGGTCGGCGAACTGGCCGAACTCACCGCCGAAGAGCGCGCCGAGATGATGGACCTCCTCGTCCGCTGCCAGGCGGTGCTGCAGAAGGTGATGAGCCCTGCGGGCTTCAACATGGGGCTCAACCTCGGCAAGGCCGCCGGGGCGGGCATCCCGACGCACCTGCATTTCCACGTCGTGCCGCGCTGGGACGGTGACCACAACTTCATGCCGGTCATCGCCGACACGCGCGTCCTGCCGCAGGCCCTCGCCGAGCTCTGGGCGCGCCTCAGGCCCGTCTTCGCCGCCGCATGAGCCGCGACGTCGACATCTCCGTCCGCCACGCGAAGACCAAGGTCTCCGCGGTGTCCGTGCGGCGCGTCGTCCACGCCCTGGACAAGCTGAAAGGGTATCGCTGTCCCGAGGGTTCGCTTTCCATCGCGTTCCTCGGCGACAAGGAGACCGCGAAGCTGCACGACGAATTCCTCGGCGATCCGACCGTGACCGACGTCATCACGTTCGTAGGCGAGGAGCATCCGGGCGAGCCGTTCGCGGGCGAGATCTGCGTGAACATCGACCAGGCCCGCCGCGCCGCCAAGGAGCACGGCGTCACGCTCGCCACGGAGCTCCGCCTCTACGTCGCCCACGGCTGGCTGCATCTTTCCGGCCTGCGCGACGGCAACCGCAAGGAGTCCGCGGCGATGCGCGTCGGCGAGGCCGTGGCGGTCTCGCACCTCGACAAGCTCGGCGCCAAGCTCCGGGTCCGCGATTAACGGACTCGCCCTCGGCTCCGTCCGCGTCCAACTTCCCCGCAGGATGAAGCGCACCGTCATCATTCATTCCGGCGGGATGGACTCCACCGTGCTCCTGGCCCACCTCGTGGCCGAGGGCAGGGAAGTGCACGCGCTTTCCGTCGACTACGGTCAGCGCCATCGTCGCGAGCTCGTGGCCGCGGCCGAGATCTGCGCTTTTTACAAGGTCCCGCACCGCGTGGCCGACCTCCGCGGCGTGACCTCGTTGTTCGGCGCCAACGCGCTCACCGACGCCCAGGTCGCCGTGCCCGAGGGGCATTACGAGGAGGCCAGCATGAAGGCCACCGTCGTGCCGAACCGCAACATGCTCCTCATCGCGACCGCCGCCGCGTGGGCCATGTCGCTCAAGGCTTCCTCCGTCGCCTATGGCGCGCACGGCGGCGACCATGCGATCTATCCCGACTGCCGCCCGGCCTTCGCCGACGCCCTCGACAAGGCCATCCGTCTCGCCGACTGGCACGAGGTCTCGCTCGAGCGTCCCTTCGTGGGCATGGACAAGACCGCCATCGTGCGTCGCGGAGCCGAACTGGGCGTGCCTTTCGCGCTGACCTGGTCCTGTTATGTCGGTGGCGACAAGCACTGCGGTAGGTGCGGCACCTGCGTCGAGCGCAAGGAGGCCTTCCTCCGCGCCGGCGTGGCGGATCCGACGCCTTACGCCGGCTAGTCTTATTCTCCGGATAAGGAGGCTTAAGACCCACGGGCGTGGATGGCTTTTGATTTGATGCCCCTCGCCCACGGCGGCTAATGATCCTGCGTGTTCCGCCGTTTCCACAAGCCGTTCGCCTGGCTCGCCCTCGTGGCGTGGCTGGCCGCGTCCGGCCTGTCGTGGGACCTCCTGCAGGTCGTGGCCTGGACCAAGATGTCGGTCGAGAACGCCGCGCAGCGCTCCGTCGGCGCCGCGGTTTCCAAGGCCCTCGCCGACGCCCCCTGCGCGATGTGCAAAGTCGCCCAAGACGGGCGTAAGCAGAGCGAGCAGCAGCCTCTGGCCAAGGAAGACGCCGTGAAGGCGAAGGCCAAGGCGGACAACGCCGTCGACGTCCGGGCCGTCATCGCAGCCCATGATTTTCAAGGCCGGCGGCATGGCCGGCCCGAGGATGAAGTCAGCCTGACCCGTGTCGCCGAGGTGCCGGTCCCGCCGCCCCGTCTGCGCGGCTGATCACCGTTGCCGGTCGCGGTTAGTTCGGCCGGCGCGTGGCTCCTCCCTCCATCCAAGTCGCACTCCTGGTGCGCATCGTCGCCTGCGCGGACCGCCACACCCGTCGCCGGCGGCAGAAACCCGATACCACACACATGAATCCTTCCTTCCTCTCCGCCCGCGCTTCCCGCGCGACCTTGCTCACCCTCCTCGCGCTCGGCGTCTACACCGAAGCCCAGGCCTGCCCGTGCGGCTGCGTCCGCGTCTGCGTGGACAACCTGGCCGACCGTCCGTCCGCCGCCGCCAGCCCGTTCACCATCGACGTCCGTTATGACTACGTCGACCAGAACCGCCGCAATGACGACGCGCACGCGCACTTCTACGCCGTCCATCGCAACATCACCAGCACGCTCGAGACCAGCCTCGGCGGGCAGGTCTGGTCGCTCGCGATCCCGCGCGTCGACCGAACGCTGCGTACCAACATCACGCCGACCCTGGCCAACCCGAATCCCGTCAACACCAGCCAGGACGTCAGCGGCCTCGGTGACATCGCGGTCTCGACCCGTTTCAAGTGGGCGGACTACACGGTCATCGCGGGCGTCAAGCTGCCCACCGGCGAGGATGACCTCACCCTGAACGTCTCGCGTCGCTACCTGCAGCCCGGCACCGGTTCGACCGACCTCATGCTCGCCGTGCGCCGCGAATACTCCGCCGACGCCGACCATCCGTGGTTCTTCTGGCAGCTCGGCGCGCAAGGCGCGGTCGCTTACGACGCCAACTTCCGTCCGGGCACTTCGCTCACGGGTTCGGCCGGCGTGCGTTACGCCTGGACCCAGTCGCTGAACTTCTCGTTGCAGACCACCGCCATCCGGCAGTTCCGCGACAAGAACACCATGAACGCGGCGGGCTTCACCGCCTACGCGGAGGACCTCGAAAGCGCCGCGTTCTCCACGCACGTCGCCGCCGGGCTGACCTACCAGCTCGGGGCGAAGACCAGCGCCTATGTCTTCTACAGCACCCCGCTGAAGAACAATAACATGGCTGAACGGTCGAACGGCACCCAGGTCAATCCGGTCCACTCCAGCGAGATCTGGTCCGTCGGCCTGTCGCACTCGTTCTGACCCGGGTCCGCTTCATCGCCTTCCGAGGTCTGCCGTAGAGGATGCGGCAGGCCTCTTTTTTGGCCCGTCGCGCCGGGCGGGGCCCGCATCTTCCTTGCGACCAGGCCTTCGTCCGTCCTATCTGCTGGCTGTCCCATGTTCACCTGCAGCAAGACGTACCGTGACATCCCGTTCGCCCATCGGCAGCATCGGCATGACGGACATTGCTCGTTCCTGCACGGACACAACTGGGCCATCGAGGTCGAGTTCGGTTGCGAGCGCCTTGACGAGCGCGGTTTTGTCGTCGATTTCGGCGGCCTCGGCTTCCTGAAGGAGTGGATCGCCGACCACCTCGACCACGCCTGCCTTTTCGCCAAGGAAGATCCCGTGCGCGAGAAGCTGCTCCGCGACTACCCGAAGCTTTTCCGTCCGCTCGTCATCGATTCCGTCTCCACCGAAGGCATCGCGCGGTTCCTGTTCGAGACCTTCGATCCGATGGTGCGCCAGGAGACCGGCGGTCGCGCCTGGGTCCGGCAGATCATCCTCCACGAGGACACCAAGAACAAGGCGAGCTACCAGCCGAAGGCCTGACCATGGCCGACCGCTACCCCGTCAATGAGACGTTCCTCAGTTGGCAGGGGGAAGGGGTGCATCTCGGCCGCAAGGCCTTCTTCATCCGGCTGCAAGGTTGTCCGGTGAAGTGCGCTTGGTGCGACTCCGCTTCCACCTGGCATCCGCAGTTCGTCCCGAAGCAGGTCCGCAAGGCCTCCGCCGACGAGCTTGCCGCCGAAGCTTCGGACGCCCGTCCCGAGTTCGTGGTCCTGACCGGCGGGGAGCCATGCATTCACGATCTTGCCCCTTTGCTCGCCGCCATGGCCAAGGCCGGGCTCAAGGTCCACCTGGAGACCTGCGGCGCCTATCCGCTCGCCGAAGGTTTCGCCTGGGTGACGGTCAGCCCCAAGTGGGCCAAGCCGCCTCTGGCGGAGACCCTTGCCCGCGCCGATGAGGTCAAGCTCATCGTCGAAGGCCCCGACAGCATCACCCGCTGGACCGAGGCCGTGGGCGGTAAGTGGCTCAGCCCCAACGTCTGGCTGCACCCCGAGTGGTCACGCCGGGCCGATCCGGAGGTCCTGAGGACGATCACCGAGCAGGTGAAGCAGGGTGGGGCGCCTTATCGGGCGGGTTGGCAGGTCCATATGCCTTATGCGTCCGACGCCTTTGACCCCCGCGCCCGTCCGCCGGCCCCCTTGGGCGGCGACGCCGGCAAGGGTTTCTGAGCAGGCCGAGGATGTCCGCCGGTCGGACGCCGATGCCTCCTCCGGAGACTATCTTCGGACGGGCACTTTTTTTGCTTCACACGGGGGCGGAACCCTCATTCAAAACGACCTCATGAACCGACCTGCCGTGCTCGCTCTTGAAGATGGTACCATTCTTCGGGGCAGGGCGTTCGGAGCTTCGGCCACCCTCTGCGGGGAAGTCGTGTTCAACACCAGCATGACGGGCTACCAGGAAATCCTCACGGATCCTTCCTACTTCGGCCAGATCGTCACCATGACGGCTCCGCAGATCGGCAACTACGGCGTGAACGAAGACGACTTCGAGTCCGCCCGCCCGCACGTCGCCGGTTTCGTCGTCCGCGACCTCTCGCCCGTCGTCTCGAACTGGCGCGCCACCACCGACCTCGGCGCCTGGCTCGCCAAGTATGGCATCCCCGGCATCGAGGGCGTCGACACCCGCGCCTTGACCAAGAAGCTCCGCTCCGCCGGCGTGATGAAGGCCTGCCTCTCCACCGAAGGCATCAGCGACGAGGAAGCCCTCAAGCGCGCCCGCGCCTGGAGCGGCACCGTCGGCGCCGACTTCGTCAAGGACGTCACCTGCAAGGCCCCTTATCACTTCAACGCCACGGCCGGCGACTGCGAGGCCTTCACCGTCCCGGGCACGCACCTCAACAAGCCCAAGGGCCGCGCCCGGAAGTACCGCATCGCGGCCTATGACTTCGGCGCCAAGACCTCGATCTTCCGCCGCCTCGTCGCCTCCGGCTTCGACGTCCACGTCTTCCCGGCCCGCACCCCGGCTTCGGAGATCCGCGCCTTCGATCCCGACGGCGTCTTCCTCTCCAACGGCCCCGGCGACCCCGCCGCCCTGAAGTACGCCCACGAAGCCGTGGCCGACCTCATCAAGACCTACCCGGTCTTCGGCATCTGCCTCGGCCACCAGATCATCACGCACGCCATCGGCGCCTCGACCTACAAGCTGAAGTTCGGCCACCGCGGCGGCAACCAGCCCGTCAAGAACGTCGAGGAGGGCCGCGTGGCCATCACCGCCCAGAACCACGGCTTCGCGTCCAAGCGCGAGGAGCTCGAGCGCTGCGGCGCCGTCGTCACCGAGGTCAACCTCAACGACGACACCGTCTCCGGCCTGCGCCTCAAGGATAAGCCCGTCTTCTCCGTCCAGTATCACCCGGAAGCCGGTCCTGGTCCGAACGACGCCGACGTGCTCTTCGACCGCTTCTACGAGCTGATCGCCAGGAGCAAGGCGGGCAAGTAAGCCGCTCCGTCATGGCTGCCCGCGTCCTCGCAGCCTTCTGCTTCGCGCTCGCCCTGGGCGGTTGCGCCCTGCGTGCGCCCACGGCGGAGGAGCGGGTCGCCATGCTCATCGAAGACGCCGCGGACGGCCGCGCTACCGATGGGCGCTATCATAACGTCGACCCCGTCGACGAAGCCAGCATCGCGCAGTTCGTCTACGTGGAGGAGTGGTTGGACGTGAACGGCGAGGCGGTCCTCGACGTCGTTCCGGGCCCGGAGCCGCGCGAAGGCGCCTTCCGATTCACGCGCGCGGCCGACGGGAGCGCGAGCTACCTGATCAGCTACGGCTGGCCGGGCCCGCAGGTGCGTTCGCGGGTCTTCCGGCCGGCCCCGGGTTCGTCGATCACCCTGCTGGGCTGGTCCGATCTCCTGCCCTGGGAGCAGCTCGGCGGCGTCTGCGTGATCACCACGCCCAGGGAGATGGCCGACGAAGAGAACCACCCGTGCAAGCAGGCGTTCGTCTTCAAGGTGACCGCCCCGCGCTGAGTCTCAGAGCTCGACCTGCATCCCCAGCTCGACCACTCGGCCGGGCGGCAGGTTGAAGTAGGCCGTCGCCGAGAGGGAGTTGCGGTTCAGCACTTCGAAGAGTTTCTCCTGGGCCCCGTTGAGGGAGAAACCCGACGTCGCGCGGACGATGGTCTCGCGGCTGAGGAAGTAGGTCGTCTCGAGGGGGTTGGGGTTGATGCCCAGTTCCTGGTAGGCCTTGTCGAGCACCGGGAAGATGTTCTGCTTCTCGCGGAAGCCGAAACGTCCGGTGACGCTGAGCACGGACGGGAACTCCTCGTGGCTGTCGACCTTGCAGAACTTCGGCCCGCGGGTCTGGAAGCTCACGCGGTCGGACTCCGGGACGATCGCGCGGTCCTCGTCGACCTTCAGCGTCACCACGATGATGTGGTCGTGGAGGGCGCGGTTGTGCTTGAGGTTGTGGGCGAGGGCCATCGGCACGGACTTGGTCGAGCCGGCCAGGTAGACCGCGGTGCCCTTCACGCGGGCGAACTTGCCCGCCACGAAACGGTCTTCGACGCTGTCGAGGAAGTTCTCGAAGTCGCCGGCCGCCTCTCCTTCGGTCATCTTCTGCTTCATGGCGATGCGGCCCTTGTTCCACACGGCCATGAGGTAGTAGACCACGACCCCGATGAGCAGGGGCAGCCAGCCGTTGGGCAGGACCTTGTGCGCGTTGCCGAGCACGAAGAGCACCTCCAGCAGGATGAACGGCGTGAGCAGGGCGTAGGCGCCGGCCGAAGGGATCCGGAGCTTGTGACGCAGGTACTGGCCGAAGAGGATCGTCGTGACCAGCATGGTCAGGCTGACCGCGATGCCGTAGGCGCTGGCGAGGTTTTCGGAGGTCTCGTAATGCAGCACGAGGTAGATCGAGCCCAGCATGAGCAGCCAGTTGATGACCGGGACGTAGATCTGGCCGGACTCCTGGTCCGACGTGTAGCTGATGCGCATGCGCGGCAGGTAGTTCAGCTGGATCGCCTGCATGGTGATCGAGAAGGCGCCCGCGATCAGGGCCTGCGAAGCGATGATGGCCGCGAGGGTGGCGATCACGACCAGCGGGATCTGCGCCCAGCCCGGGGCCATGTTGAAGAACGGATTGAAGCCCGGCTCGAGCAGGGCGTCAGGATGGGCGAGGGCCCAGGCGCCTTGGCCCAGGTAGTTCAGGATGAGCGCCGGGAAGACGATGAAGCACCAGGCGGCGCGGATCGGTTTCTGGCCGAAGTGCCCCATGTCGGCGTAAAGGGCCTCGGCCCCGGTGACGGAGAGGAAGACGGCGCCGAGGATGAGGATGCCGAGCCCGGGGTGGGTGGTCAGGAGATGCAGGCCCTCCAGTGGGTTGAAGGCCCAGAGGATCTGACCGAGCACCGCGTGGTGGAGCGCGAGGGAAAGCACGCCGAGCCCGCCGATGACCGCGAACCAGACCATCGTGATGGGGCCGAAATACATGCCGACCCGCCCGGTCCCGATCTTCTGGAGCCAGAAGATGCCAGCCAGGATGAGCACGGAGGCGGTCGGGATGAAATACTTGAGGAAACCGGCCGACAGAGGACCGTGCAGGCGTTCGTTGGCTTCCTTGACGCCTTCGAGCGCCGACACGACGGAGATGGCGGGCGTGATGACCCCGTCGCCGTAGAGCAGGGCGGCGCCGAAGACGCCGAGGAGGACGAGCACGCTCCGGTGTTTTCGTTTGGCCCGGTCCTTGTCCTTGGACGAAGCCAATGAGACCAAGGTCATGATGCCGCCTTCGCCGTCCTCGTTGGCCTCCATGACGAGGAGGACGTATTTCACCATCACCACGAAGATCAGCGACCAGATGATCAGGGACAGGATCGGCACGACCTGGGAGGCGCCGAGGATGTTGTTGTCGGCGTCCCGGACCCGCAGGCATTCCTTGAAGGCGTAGAGCGGGCTCGTCCCGATGTCGCCGAAGACCACCCCGAGGGCCGCGATGGTGGCGGCCATGGTCAGCGGCTTGACGGGGGAGGAGCCTTCGGTCGGCTCCGGTACGGACGTGCTCATGGAGAGTTATTCACACTGACAGCTCCCAGGGGGTAATCAAAGCCAATCGGGGATGCTGGGGGCTTGCCTTTTGGGCTCACAATCGCATTTCCAGACCTTGGTTCTTCCCCCTTTCCAAATAACACGAACAATGAATATCATCCAAACTGTTGTCATTCAGGGACTAGCACAGGCACAGCCCGCCGCTGGTGCGCCCCAGGCCGAGCAAGGCGGCGGCTGGACCATCCTGATCATGTACGCCCTCCTTTTCGTGGGCATGTACTTCCTGCTCTTCGCTCCCCAGCGCAAGCGCCAGAAGGAGCTCGAAAAGCTGCAATCCGAGCTTTCGGTCGGCGATAAGGTCCTTGCCGCCGGCGGGATCTACGGTCGCGTCGTCTCCATCAAGGACGACCGCATCACCCTCGAACTCGATTCCGGCCGTCTCGTCGTCCACAAGTCCGCCATCATGGGCAAGGACGTCGACGCCGTCGTCCAGGCCTGAGGACGTTCACCCTCCAACGACCCTGACACTATGACGTCCAGGACCTGGTTCTGGAAGATCGCGTTCTCCCTCGTCGCCCTGGCGGTCGCCTGGTACGAGTTCCACCCGATCGCTCCGACCTCTCTCGAACAGTTCGTGCCCACGCAGGTCATCGCGCAGAAGCCCGAATTCGACAAACTCCACGCCGAAGCCCTCGAACGCGTCAAGCGCCACAAGGACGCCGCCGTCCCCGCCGACCAGAAGTCGGTCTCCTACTTCCAGGCCCTGCGTGACATCGGCGAAGGCCGCGGCCGCGCCGCCGCCGTGGATTTGCGTCCGTTCTTCTTCACCGAAGCCCAGATCGTCCGTGAGCCTGACCAGGCGAAGCGTAACGGCATCGTGCTCAAGCAGCTGCTCGTCGGCTCGCAAGGCCGGCTCAAGCTCGGCCTCGACCTGCAGGGCGGGGTGTCCTTCACGCTGAAGGTCGACCCGACCGGCGCCGAAGCCGGCGAAAAGAGCGCCGGGGACAAGTCCAACGTGTCTTCCGCCGACATGGTCAGCCAGGCTCTCCAGGTGATGGAGCAGCGCGTCAATCAGTTCGGCGTGGCCGAGCCCGTGCTCCGTCCCGTCGGCGACCTGTCCCTCGAGGTCCAGCTTCCGGGCGAAGACGCCGCCAACAACCCCGACGTCATCGATTCGCTCAAGAAGCCTGCGAAGCTCGAGTTCCGTCAGGTCCATCGCACCGAGCGCCCCGCCGAGACCGAGCGCGAACATTCCCTCCGCTCCCTGCCGGTCGATCCGCTGCTCGGCTCCGCCTCGGCCATCTCCACCTACGAGGTGCTCGCGCTCCGCGACGTCGACGCCAAGACCGGCGAGATCCGCATCAACCGTTACTACGTGCGCAAGGCGGCGGACGCCACGGGCAAGATCATCAAGTCCGCTTCGGGGCGTTCCGACGACGGCATCTCCTTCTACGTGGACATGAAGTTCACCGACGAGGGTTCCAGGAAGTTCGGCGACCTCACGGCCAAGATCGCCGAGGGTAACGTCCGTTCCGTCGGCCAGCTCGCCATCGTCCTCGACGGCAAGCTGCAGTCCGCGCCGACCGTCCGCGAGGCCATCCGCTCCTCGGGCGCGACCATCACCGGCTCCTTCACCCGTGAGGAGGCCGTCGAGCTCGCGAACGTGCTCAACAACCCGCTCGAGTTCCCGCTGATCATCCAGGACGTCACCTCCGTCGGCCCGTCGCTCGCGAAGGACGCCCAGGGCAAGTCGGTCGTGGCCTCCCTGGTGGCCGTCGGCCTCGTCGTCTTCTTCATGGTCGGCTTCTATGTCTGGGGCGGCTTCATCGCCATCCTCGGCATGATCCTCAACCTGCTGATGATCCTCGGCGCCATGGCCTACTTCGGCGCGACGATCACGCTCCCGGGCGTCGCGGCGCTCGTGCTCACCCTCGGCATGGCCGTGGACGCGAACATCCTGATCTTCGAGCGCGTGCGCGAAGAAGCGGCCCTCGGCAAGGATCGTTCCGCGGCCCTCCGCGAAGGTTACGCCCGTGCGAGCTGGACCATCATCGACGCCAACCTGACGACGCTCCTCACGGCCTTGATCCTCGTGTTCATGGGCTCCGGCCCGATCCGCGGTTTCGGCATCACGCTGACCATCGGCATCTTCACGACGGTGTTCACCTCCCTCGTCACCTGCCGCGGTCTCCAGGAGCTTGCGCTCTCGGCCGGCGTCATGACGCGCATCTTCGGGCTCCCGGTCTTCCGCCCGACCCTCGCCATCCCGTTCCTCAACTTCGCCCGCGTGGCCTTCGTGGTCTCCTGGGTGCTGATCGCGGTCGGGCTGGGTCAGCTGGCCGTGAAGGGCAAGGAGGCCTTCGGCAAGGATTTCCGCGGCGGCGAATCGACCCTCGTCGCGCTGGCCCCCGGGGCCAAGGTCGACACCGGCAGGATCGTCGCGCTGGCGGCTTCCGCCGGCCTGGCCGACACCACCGTCACCGTCCAGACCCCGGTCGGGGGCGGCGAGCCGACCCTCCGCATCGAGACCGAGCTCACCAAGGACAAGTCCAAGGGCGAGTTCGCCAACGTCGCGGCCATCGTCGGCGCCATCAAGGCGAAGAATCCTGAGATCCTGAAGGACCGCGAGGCTTCCGTCGAAAAGCTCATGCTCTCGCGCGAGGCGATCGGCGGTTCCGTCAGCTCCGAGCTCCGCTCCAACGCCATCTGGTCGGTCGTCCTGGCGCTGCTCGGCATCGGCCTTTACGTCTCCCTGCGCTTCGAGACCGGCTTCGGCGTCGCCGCCATCGTGGCGACGTTGCACGACGTCCTCCTGACCGTCGCGCTCTTCGTGCTCTTCGGCGGCCAGTTCAACGCGACCCTCATCGCGGCGATCCTGCTGATCATCGGCTACTCGATCAACGACACCATCGTCGTCTTCGACCGTATCCGCGAGGAGCTCCAGGCCAACCCCGGCCGCGAGCTCCGCGACGTGATCCACTTCGCCGTCAACCGCACGCTTTCCCGTACGACCCTCACCGCCGCCACGGTCTTCCTCTGCGCCGTCGCCCTCTGGGCCTTCGGCGCCGGCGACGTCCGTCTCTACGGTGAGATCTTCATCTACGGCGTGCTGACCGGAACCTTCTCCTCGATCTTCATCGCGAGCCCCGTCTTCTACTGGTGGCACAAGGGCGATCGCAAGGGCGTAGACGCCGCGGAACTCCCGCGCACCTACTCCTGGGAGGCAGGCTCCGACAAGGACGCCTAAGGCGCTCGCAAGACATGGCCGCCTGGTCTCACCGGGCAGCGGACGCCGGGCTTGCCCGACGGATCGCTGCTTCGCTGGGGGTTAGCGAACCCCTGGCCGCCGTCCTCGCCCGTTCCTTCGCGGACGAGGCCGAGGCGGAGCGTCATCTCCGCCCGCAGCTCGCCCACGTCTCCGACCCGTTCGCGGTCGGCGGCCTGCGTGAGGCCGCGGAGCGTCTCGTGTCCGCCGCCGCCAAGGGCGAGCGGATCGCCATCCTCGGCGACTACGACGTCGACGGGGTCTCGAGCACCGCGATGCTCGTCCACTTCCTGCGTCGCCTCGGCGCCAAGCCGGAATATTTCGTGCCCCGCCGCCTGGAGGAAGGCTACGGTCTCTCGATGGCCGCGCTCGAACGCGTGCTCGCCGAGGCGAAGCCGCAGCTC
>JBEDDU010000084.1:0-4463 GCA_041176065.1 Verrucomicrobiota bacterium
GTCGAAGATCTGTCCCAAGGGTTTGATCTGGCGGCTCGTCCGATGGCGGTAAGGCAGGCTTCCGCCTGGGCCAAAGCCATGGTGGCCCGACCTAAGCTGCCGCTCGCTTTACCCGTCATGCCGACGGAGGCGCAGGCTCTTGCTCTGGACGTAGGAGGTGCCGAACTTTACGGAGCGACGGGCGGGGAGAGGTTGCGGCCCTGGCACTCGTGGCAGGTTCGCGGGCTGCTGACTGACGCCAAGCGAGGCGGCTGGAAACTGGATCTCTCGGAGCAGGCCAGCCTCGCGCAGGCCGTCGGTCCGCAGATCGCCCGGACGTTGCTGAGTCCTGCTTGGACCCAGCTCCCATCTCGGGGCTTTCCGACGGGGTTGGTCCTTGAGGAGGATCGCCAGATAGGGGCGATCCCGGTCCTGGCCGACCTGCGTCTCAGTCTGGGTTTCTTCAATTCGCGCCATGATGGCCGGCATCGTCTGCGCTTCCATGGTTCGGGCGTGCTTTGGAATCCGTTCACGGTTCCTTTGCTGGCCGGCCCGCAAGGTCGGTGGTTTCTCTGCGAAGTCATCGGAGCGCCGGAAGTGACGATCACCAACCTGGATTCCGGGGCGATGATCGCCGTGGACCTTGATGATTGTCCGCAGGAAGATTTCGGCGTCGTCCGACAGGGGCCTCGGGATCGAGGCCTATGGTTCTGGGTCGAGGTAGCGGATGCGCAGACCTACGGTATGAGCGCTCGCGGCCTCCTGCCCGGCGAAGTCTATGCGTTCCTGAATCCGCCGGAAACGGCTCAGCCGCAAGGGTTGGCCCGCATCCTTTATCGTGATACCTGGCGGCTGGATCGCCGGTCACATGGCGCCGGCTGGCGTCGTCCCGATCCTTCGGTCTTCCTTCCGGGCGATCGCATCGAGGTCGCCGTGCGTTTCCGGCAGAGGGTCACCATCCAGCTTCGACCTTATGCCGGTGAGCCCTCGCGCGACGAGCCCATCGCAGCCTACCCATCCATGCCCGTGGTCACCTTGCGCGACGTGCCGTTTCCTGATTTCGGCTTTCGTACGACAGGCGAGGATTATTCGCGGGAGGACAGCGCGGGTTACGTCATCGGGGAACGGCGCGCCTGTTTGCGTCTCAGGCTTAGGCCCCGATCGCAGGAGGTTTTTTATGCGGAGGCAGGGCGGGGTGGCTTCCATCGTCAATATTGGGACTTCAGGCTGCCTGCGGACGCTTCCGAATGGTCGGTCGAGCCTCCGTTGCTGTCCGCCTTGGATGTCGTCGATCATGACGCCTCCCCTTTGGCAGGACCGTTGTGGGATCTTCGGGTCAACCGTCATGATGCCGCGGAGGCGGGGGCTTTCGCATCCTTGCGCTGGAGGGACCTGCCTGGTTGGCCGCATCTTTCGGTCGGCTCCTTGCGACATCTCGAGCCGTCGACTGGTCGTGCCTGGCATCCCTGGTTGGACCGGGGTTTTTTCAGCGCGCGGCCGGCGGTCGCCGAGCGGGGCGTGTTCTCCCATCAGCCGTTCCTTGCCCGGGATGGAATCGAAACCGATGTAAGCAAGGTCGCGGCGAGTGAATGGTATGTCATCGGGCCTTGGAACGTGAATTCATCGGATGCTCTTGCCTGGGAGGCTTTCCTGAAGGCCTCTACGGGGAACTGGCATGCCGAGACAGGCGGACCTTGGAATCCCCTAAGCTTGACCGGGCCGATGTTCTTCACCCGTCCGACAGGAGCCGCTCAACCGAAGTGGGCCGCCTCGATGCCTTTGGACCTTGGAGACGACCGCTTGGCACGCTTACCGGTTGAGGTTTCCGCGCAGGTGCAGGGGGCGCAGATGGTCCGCCGCCTGGAGGGCCAGTTTGTTGCTTCCTGGGCTAAGAAGATCGTCGAGCTGCAAACAAACTGTGGCTGGCCTTTCGCTTCTTTGCAGGCTTTCGCGGAGTCAGGTCTGCTGGAACGATCCCTCCGCGAAGTCGGTTTGAACGATGTGCCGGCGGACGTCTCGCCGGGTTGGCCATTATACTTGGACGCTGATGACCTTCTCGAGGCATGGGCGCCCTTGCTCACGGTGCGCGGCGATACTTTCAAGGTGATCGGCAAGGCCGAGGGGCCTGATGGAGCGCTGAGTTGTGAGCTAAGGGTCCAACGTGTCGCCGAGATGCATCCCTCCGGGCTGCTCGGCCGAAAGTTCAGGATAATTTCAGTGCAATATCGTAATCCGTGAGGGGTGGGGCTGGCTTGACTGGCCGGGGAAAGGGCTAAGATGGAAGGGGTATGCACGAATCCAATCCCTTCATCGTCGCTGACGCCCCGGCCGCCGACCGCGCGGCCTTCTTCCGTCGCACCTACGGCCTGGTGGCCGCCGCCTTCGGCGCCTTCGCCGTGGCGCTCTTCGGCCTGTTCGTCTCCGGCATCGCCGAGACCTTCATGCGCTCCATCTCCGGCATGGGCTCCTGGGGCATGCTCGGGGTGATGGTCCTCTTCTGGCTCGGCACCACCGCCGCCCAGTCCCTGGCCTTCAACCGCGCCTCCCGCGCCGCCCAATACGCCGGCCTGGGCATCTACGTCGTCCTGCAGGCCATCATCTTCGTCCCGCTGATCTACTACACCGCCCTCGTCACCAAGGGTAACCCCGGCGAAATCCTCATCCCGGCCTGCATGGCCACCGGCGCCCTCGTGGCCGCCCTGACCGCCGTGGTCTTCATGACCAACCTGGACTTCTCCTTCCTCAAGGTCGCCATCGTCATCGGCAGCATCTGCGCCCTCGGCGTGGTCATCGTCTCGCTCTTCGCCGGCTGGTCCCTCGGCACCTGGTTCTCCATCGCGATGATCGTCCTGATGGCTACGGTGATCCTCTACCAGACCAACGAGATCAAGAACACGATGGAGACCGACCAGCACGTCGCCGCGGCCTTCGTCCTGTTCTCGTCCTTCGTGACGCTGCTCTTCTACGTCATCCGCCTCTTCGCGGGTCGTCGCGAGTAAGCCTCAGGCCAGGCAACTTCCAAGGGCTTCCCGGTGTTATATCGGGGAGCCCTTCCTTTTTATGCGCCATTTCGTCCTGGTCCTGTTCACCGTCCTCTGCGCGGCTTCGCTGTCCGCCCAAGGCAAGATCCGCGAGCTCCTCATGGCGAAGGCCCCTGAGGGCTTCGTGGAGAAGGTCTGGACGATCGATGGCGTGAAGCGGACCGCACTCGTGCGCGTTCCGGCCGGTGCGAGCGGACCGTCGGCGCTGGTCTTCTGCTGGCACGGCCACGGGGGTCGTTCGACCCACTCGGCCAGCCGCTGGGGGTTCGAGAAGGCCGACACGACCTCGATCCTGGTCTTCCCTCAGGGGCTTCCCACCGTCTCCCCGCTGGTCGACAAGGAAGGGCGCATGCCGGGCTGGCAGACTTCCGTCGGCAGCGAGGGCGGCCGCGATATGAAGTTCTTCGACGCGATGCTGGCCGACCTCAAGAAGGAGCATGCCATCGACGATCGTCGCATCTACTCGATGGGGCATTCCAACGGCGCCGCCTTCAGCTATCTCCTCTGGCAGGCGCGCCCGGAAGTCCTGGCGGCCATCGGCTCGGTCGCCGGAAGCCTCCGCGGCGATGGCAAGCCGACGACGCCGCTTCCGGTGATCCATGTCGCCGGGAAGAAAGACCCCTTGGTCAAGTTCGCCTGGCAGCAGGCGACCTTCGCCGCCGTCCGTCGGTTCAATGGGTGCGCCGAAGAAGGCCAGCCCTGGGCCAAGGAAGGCGTCCTCGAGGCCACCCTCTATCCTTCGACCAAGGGAGCACCGCTTGTGACGGCCATCCACGATGGCGGGCACGAATACGCGAAGGGGTCGAGCGAACTCATCGCCCGCTTCTTCAAGGAGAACCCGAAGTCCGCCAAGTGATCAGCGGCCGAGGCTGTCCGTGAGGATCGCGAGGTCGTCGAGGTAGAACTCGGTCTTCTCGTTCGCGTTGCTGATGAAGCCGACCCAATCGAGCGTCTTCATGTCAGGGTGACGGCAAGGGAGGCCTTTGAACTCCTTCGTAGGCTCTCCTTCGGGCGTCACCTTGAGGTCCCAGCGGCCGGTCACCGCATCGCCGATGACGGCTTTCAGTTCGAAACGGAGCCACTTCTGCGTCGGCACCGCGACGTCGAGGCCCTTCACGCCGGTGAGGCGACCGTTCTGGATGTGCAGCACCGGGCCGGTGCGATAAGGGTTACCCTTCGTCCGCCATTCGTGGATGAAGATCGCCTTAGGCTCGAGGTAGAGCGCGAAGCTCACCGTCGAAGTGCCCGCCGAGTGATGCGGGTTGAAGGACAGCATCGGGAGGTAATTCGAAGGCAGGCCGGGGGCGTCCTGGAAGAGCAGGGACTGCTTCCCTTCGGCCTGCTTGGCGTTCGTCAGACGCAGGGCGTCGCCAAGGCTGACGCGCGGCATGCCCGGAGCGGAGCGCAGGACCGACAGCGCCGGCGTCGCGTGCGGGAAGGGGC
>JBEDDU010000085.1:0-3628 GCA_041176065.1 Verrucomicrobiota bacterium
CCTTGGCGATCTTGTCGCGGATCTTGCGCTGGTCCATCTCCAGCTGCGTCTCGCCGGCGTCGCGCTGCTGCGTGCCGCCGCCGCGCTGGCGGTCGAGGTGGGACCAGAGGCGCTTCAGGCGCGGCAGCATCTGCTGCAGGGCGGCGAGCTCCACCTGGAGCACGGCCTCGCGCGTCTTCGCGCGGGTGATGAAGATGTCCAGGATGATCTCCTGGCGGTCGATGGCGCGCAGCTTGGCGTCCTTCTCCCAGTTGCGCTGCTGGGCGGGCGTGAGCTCGTCGTCGAAGATGATCAGTCCGCATTCCTTGTCGCGGGCCAGCTGGGCGATCTCCTCGAGCTTGCCGGAGCCGACCAGCGTGCGCGGATTCTCTTCGCGCAGCTTGGCGATGATCTCGCCCCGGATCTCGACGCCGACGTTGCTGACGAGCTCGTGCAGCTCGTCGAGCAGGAGCTGGGCTTCTTCTTCGGTGTCGTCCGGGCGCTGCAGGCCGACCAGGATCGCGCGGTTGGCGCGGGCGATGACCTCAGGGTCGAAAGGGTCGAGCGGCTTGTCTTTTTTATCTTCGGATGCGGACACGTGGCGGAATGAAAAGGGGAAGCCGACTTTGGGCACTCAGGTGGGGCAGGCGAGATAAGATTGTGGCAAGGCCGCCGGATGGTGGCCTTGGGTAGGGGCGGGACTACGTCACGCCCGGGCACGGCGTAGCCGGGCCCCTACCTTGCGTCCGCCATGCGGCGGACGTGCCACAAAAAGAAAGCGGCGGGTGGCCCCGCCGCTTGGTCCCGCCTCCGGCCCTCCGGTCAACGGGTCAACTTGTCCTCTCGGACTTACTGGCCGAATTCCACCCAGTCCACGTTCATGAGACCGCCGCCCTTCTTGGGGTTGGTCAGCACCAGGTAGACGTCGTGGCGGCCGGGCGCGGGCGTGAGCTTGGCCTTGTTCTCCTTGAACTTGCCCCAGTCGCCGGTGTGGGCGATGTCGACGGTCGCGACGAGCGGGCCGGTCGGAGAGTCCAGGCGGACTTCGATCTGGCTGCCCTTGGCGCCGCCGCCGGCGGACGCGTTGATCTTGATGTTCTTGGTGTCCGCCAGGTTCAGGTCGGCGAACTTCAGCGTGGCGCCGTGCTGGGTCGAGCCGACGGCCTTGCCGGTGTTCTTGCCACCGGTGATCTCGGCGGATTCGGCTTCGAGCTTACGATGGCGCAGGCGTACGGTCGCCTTGCCGCTGAGCGCGCCGGCGACGCCGGCTCCGGCGTCGGTGTAGATCGCTTCAAGCAGGAGCGTGCCCGGCTTGTTGTCCTTGGGCGCGGTCAGCTGGCCTTCGAGGCCGCGGGTGAGGGTCGGGCCGCCTTTGCCTTTCTCCAGGGCGAGCATCCAGCGGAGCATGATGGCGACTTCGTCTTCGGTGTGCTGCGGGTGGGCGAGCATCGGGACCTGGCCCCAGACGCCGCTGCCGCCGAGACGGACCTTCTTGTTGAGGAGTTCTTCGGCGCCGGGCTGCTTGCGATACTTGTCGGCGATGGCGACGAAGGACGGGCCGACCAGCTGGGTCTCGACGGCATGGCAGTTGAAGCAGTCGCTCTGGCGCATCAGCGAGAGACCCGGGTCGACCGCGACGGCCTTGCCGTCAGCGGGGAGGAAGGCGGAGGTCACGAGCGTGCGCGCGCCGAACTCGGCGGCCTTCGCCTCGGAGGAACCGTCCTCGACGTCCTGCGCGGCGACCTTGAAGGAGATCGGCTTGCCGGGGCTGAAGAAGTCGCCGCTCTGCGGGGAGAGGAAGCGGACGGTCGGCAGGTTGTTGCCGACCACGACGGGGACGGAGCGGGAGACGGCGCCGCCCTGGCCGTCGGTCACGGTGAGTTCGACGTTGAAGTTGCCGGCGGTCTCCAGGGAGACGGCGATTTCTTCGCCTTCACCGAGCTTCTTGTCGCCAGGCTGGAGCTTCCAGACGTAGCTGAGCTTGCCGCCGTCGAGGTCGCGCGACCCCTTGGCGGAGAGCGTCGTCTTGAGCGGAGCGGCGCCGGCGGGAGCCGATACGGCGAGCTTGGCGACGGGCTGCAGGTTGCCGCGGACGTAGGAGATTTTGATTAGCGCGGAGTCGGGGTTGACGCCCCAGGTGTCGCCGTAATCGAGCAGGTAGAGGCAGCCGTCGGGACCGAAGGTCGCGTCGACCGGGCGGCGGATGATCGTCGCGCCGTTGTCGATGAGGGCCTGCTGTTTCTTGCGCTGTTCGTCGGTGTTCGCGGTCACGAAGGCCGTGGGCGCGAAGGCTTCCAGTCCCTGGAGGTCGGAGTTGGCGTCGAGGCGCGCCCACTTGATGAACGGACGCTGCCAGTCCCAGAAGAGCAGGGAGCGGTCGAAGTGCTTCGGGAAGCCGTTGGTCTTCTCGTAGGACTCCTGCCAGTAGAAGACCGGGCCCGCGCAGGCGGTGCGGCCGCCTTCGCCGAGTTCGGGCCACTGTTCGGAGACGGCGTAGGGCCAGTAGATGAAGGCCGGGACGGCGGGCGGGAGTTCGACGAGGCCGGTGTTGTTACGGCTCTTGTTCAGCGGGGCCTTCGGATCGAAGAGCGCGCCGACCTTCTCGGTCGCGTAGTCGTATTCCGCGTAGGGGAAGTTGTTGCCGACGAAGAGCGGGTAGCCGTGGTTGCCGGCTTTCTTCGCTTGGTTGATCTCATCGTAGCCGCGGGAGCCGCGGGGGCCGTCGACGCGGGCGTCCGGGCCGACTTCGCCCCAGTAGACGTAGCCGGTCTTCGGGTCGATGCTGAGGCGCCACGGGTTGCGGGTGCCCATCGCGAAGATCTCCGGGCGGGTCTTCGGCGTGCCGGGCTTGAAGAGGTTGCCTTCCGGGATGCTGTAGGTCGCGTCGTCGTGCACGCGGATGCGGTTCACCTTGCCGACGAGGGTGTTCGTGTTGGCCGAGGTGCGCTGGCCGTCCCACGGCTCCTTGCCGGGGCGTTGGTCGAGCGGAGCGTAGCCCTTGCTGTCGCCGAAGGGGCTGGTGTTGTCGCCGGTCGAGAAATACAGGCAGCCGTCGGGGCCGAACTTCAGGGTCGCGCCGTGGTGGCAGCACTGCAGGCGCTGCTCTTCATATTTCAGGATCAGTTTCTCGCTGCCGGCGACAAGCTGGTCGTCCTTGATCTGGAAGCGCGAGAGATACTGGCCGTCGAAACCGACCGGGGAGTAGATGAAGTAGATCCAGCCGTTCTGCGCGAACTTCGGGTCGAGGGCGAAGGCGAGGAAGCCGTTTTCCTGGGTCTTGAAGATCTCCATCTCGGCCACGAGTTTCACGCGCTTCGTCTTCGGATCGTAGACCTTGAGGGCGCCGCCGTATTCGTTGAACCAGAGACGGCCGTCGGGCGCGAACTCGAGGTGCATCGGCTGCGGGAGGCCGGTGAGCAGCGTCTCGGTCTGGAAGCGGATGTCCTCGGGCAGGGCGTCGGCGGCGCGGGCGGCCGGCGACGCGGCCAGCAGGGCGGCGCCGAGGAGGCAAAGGAGGCGGACGGGAGTAGAAGCCATGGGAGGGTGACCTTGGGGCAGGGAGAGGGTTCCCGCAGGGTTAGGAAAAGCGGCGGGAGGGCAAGAGGCTACCTAAACAGGGCTAGGGCTAGGGTTAGGGCCTGGGCTAGGT
>JBEDDU010000086.1:0-4082 GCA_041176065.1 Verrucomicrobiota bacterium
ACCTAAGCCTCGGCTTGGTGTTTTATCATTACCCCCTCCCCTTTAATAAGATGCGTCCCTTCCTCCGACCCCCCTCCGCCCTGCTCGCCGCGGCGATCATGGGCAGCGTCCCGGCTTTCGCCTTGGACCTCGAAGGCCTCACCAAGAACTCGCCCTTCGGGGGGAGCGGCACGGCGGCCGGACCCGGCGCGGCGCCGAGCACCTTGGAGTTCCGCGGCATGTACCGCGAAGACGGCGTCAATTACTACAGCATCTACAACACCCAGACCAAGCAGTCGAGCTGGGTGGCGGAAGGCGAAGCCCCGTCGACGAACGTCCCCGTCGTCATCAAAGGCTACGACGCCGCGAACGAGACCCTGAACGTCGACAACGGCGGGCAGCCCCAGCAGATGGCGCTGCACCAGGCCGTCGTCGTGACCTACAAAGGACCGAGCCCGGCGCAGCTCGCGGCGGTCTCGGCCGCGGCGGCCCCGCAGACGATCGTCGGCGGCGCGCCGATGGGCGGCATGCCGCAGAACCTCACGCCCGAGCAGGTCGAAGCCTTCCGCCAGCAGATGCGCGAACGCTTCGGCAAGCGCGGGCCGGACGGCGCGACCGATGGTCGTACGCGCGGCGACCGCGGCCCTGACGCCACGACTTCGACCAAGACGCCGAAGAACGCGGCGCCCGTCCCGACCACGACCAAGACCCCGAAGACCTCCAAGTCCCGCTGACCCCTTCCCCTCCATGACCACCGTCCAGAAAAACACCGCCCGCCGCCTCCGCAAGGGCTTCACCCTGCTCGAGATCCTGATCGCCGTCGCGATCGTCGGCATGCTCGTCGGCCTCGCCGTCACGAACACCGACAAGATCCTCGGCCAGAGCCAGGAAGGCGTCGCCAAGCTCTTCGTCAACGAGTCGCTCAAGACCTCGCTCGTGCGCTACCGCATCGACCTCGGCGACTACCCGTCGACCGAGGAAGGCATCAAGGCGCTCATCACCGCGCCGGAAGGCAAGTCCGACAAGTGGCGCGGCCCTTACATGGAAGCCAAGGGCGGCCGCACCCCGCTCGACCCGTGGAACCAGGAATACCAGTACCGCTACCCGGGCACCAAGAACACCGAGAGCTACGACCTGTTCTCGATGGGCCGCGACAAGAAGCCGGACACCGAAGACGACATCGGCAACTGGTGAGGGCGGACGCGCAGCATCGATCCGGCCAGCCGGAGCGCCGCGGCTTCACCTTGCTGGAGACGCTCCTCGTGCTCGGCCTGATCAGCATGCTCGCGGCCGTGCTCGTGGGCGGATCGGCGCAGCTGCTCAAGGGCACCGCGCGGTCGGACCCGGAGGACGCGCTCATGGCGCTGCTCCAGACCTTGCGCCGGCAGGCCGTCGAGCGCGGCCAGATCCTCGAGCTCTATCCCGCGGAAAGTTCCGACGAGGACGGGCCGGACTTCCTCTGGACGTTCGAGAACGCCCCGGAAGACGCCGAGCCGCATGAGGAGAAGCTCCCGAAGGTCGAAGGCGTCGCCGTGAAGATCCTCGCGCCCGAGACGATCGGCGCGATCCTCCTCGGCGGCGTGGCGTCGGAGGAGCCCCTCGCGCGCCTGCGCTTCTACCCGGACGGCACGTGCGACCGCGTGCGCCTGGACATCCGCCGCAACGAGGAGCGCCGCCTCGTGCCCATCGACCCCCTGACCTGCGCGCCGCTGCCGGCCGTCGACGCCAGATGAGCCGCCGCGGCTTCACCCTCATCGAAGTGCTCATGAGCCTCGCGATCTTCGCGCTGGCCGCCGTGAGCCTGGGCGCCGCGTATTCGAACGTGCTCATGAGCCGCCTCGCGCTCAAGCAGGACGAGCAGCGGCTCGACGACCAGGCGCGGTGCCGCGCCGCGCTGCTGGAGACCCCGGGCTTCGACGACGTCGAAGCGGGCGGCGACATCAACCTGCCGGGCGGACGCAAGGCGACGTGGCAGGGCAAGATCGAGGCCACCGCCGTCAGCGACCTCTTCGCCGTGCAGCTGACGGCCGAGATCGAACCGCCGGACGGCGGCGAGCCCGAGGAGTTCACCGAGACGCGCATGCTCCTGCGCCCCACGTGGTCGATCCCCGCGGACCGGCAGAAGATCCGCGACGAAGCGCGCCAGCGGCTCGAACAGGAACGCGGCTACAAGGAAGCCGACGGCAACTCCGCCTTCATCAGCGCGCCCACGCGCGGCAAGAAACTCGTCCCCTCGAACCCCGGCGCCAAAGGCGCGGCCGCGCGGCCGCCGGCCTCGACCGCGCCGGGCGGCAAAGGCGCTCCCGGCAAGGGCGCGCCGGCTCCTTCCCGCCCTCCGGCCCCGGCTCCCGCGCCGCGTCCCGCCCAATGAGCCGCCGTCTGCTCCGCCGCGGCTTCTCGCTGCTCGAGATGCTCGTCTCGCTCGCCCTGCTCGGGATCCTGATGGTCACGCTCAACACCTTCCTGTTCTCGATGAGCGAACTGTGGGGCGGCGGCCGCGACCAGCGCCTCTTCGACCAGCATGCGCGGGCCGCGACCGCGCTCGTGCGCCGAGCCTTCGCCGAGGCGACGCTCGGCCCGGGCGCCTCCGGCGTCGCGCTCAAGGACGTGGACAACGGGGCGGGCACGACCGAGCCGCGCCTCGGGTTCCTGCTGCCGGACGCCGGCCGCCTGGCCGACTGGCCCGAAGCGCCGCTGCCCGACGTCGACTTCACCGTCTTCGTCGAGGAAGGCCGCGGGCTCGTGTTCCAGTGGCAGTCGCGCCTCGAGCTCGAGCGCGACATCACGGACAAGCATGAGACCGTGATCAGCCCCTTCGTCACCGGCCTGAAGTTCGAATACTACGATCCGGAACTCAAGGAGTGGACGATCGAGGACGAGCCCGTGCAGGAACCGGCGAGCACCACCTGGCGCAAGCCCGCGCGCGTGCATATCGTCTTCGAACGCGGCTCGCTCCGGTCGACCAAGGTCATCGACCTCCCCCTCAAGCGCTCCGGCGCCACCGCCCCATGAAGCGCCGCCGCGGCTCCGTCATCATCGTCGTCCTCGTGCTCATCACGCTGGCCTCGTTATTGCTGGCGCGGTTCATGGAGGACAACTCCCTCGAGCTCTCGATGGCCACGCGCGAGGCGGACCGCCGCCGCCTGCGGGCCGACGCGCAGAGCGAGCTCGAGCTGGCGCTGGCCGTCATCGCCGAGATCCGCGCGATCGACCTCAACAAGATCCACGCGCCGACGCAGGGGTTCGACGACCCGCACGCCTACGCCGGCTTCCCGCCGCGCGACGGGCTGCAGGTGCAGTTCGACTACGAGGACGAATCCGCCAAGCTGCCTCTGAGCGTCCTGACCAAGAACGACCTCATCCAGCTGCTCTATTCGCTGGGCATGGAGCAGCGCGACGCCGAGCGCGTCTCGGACGCCATCGTGGCGTGGCAGAGCAAGTCGTACGAATCGCTGGAAGAAGAAGCCACCGACGCCGCCTACCAGCGCGCCACGCTCTCGTTCCGCCCCGCGCGCCGGCCGATCCGCAGCTTCGAGGAGTTCCGGAGCATCGGCGTGGCCAAGGAGTTCTTCTTCGACGAGCGCGGCCGGGCGACGCCGATCTTCCAGGCCTTCAAGGCGTGCGTGAGCCTGTACACGTTCCCGCAGGCGAACATCAACACCGCCTCGGACGCCGTGCTCCTCTCGCAGGGACTGGACGAGAACCAGCTGGCGCTCATCCGCGAGCGGCAGGCCGAGATCGGCCGGCGCATCGTCGGCACCCCGCCGTATTTCCGCGTGACCAGCGAGGTCCGCCAGCTCATCGGCGGCGGGGCGAACCTCGCGAAGTTCGACGACGAGATCATCCTCATGTGGGTGCGCGTGACGGTGAAGGAAGGCCTGTCGAAGTGCCGGGTCAGCGCCCTCGTGGCCATCCGCGACGACGTCGCCTACCCCAGCGCGACCGCCAACCCGGACACCAACCCCGACATCGGCCTGACCGGCCGGGCCCCGACCGCCACGACCGCGCGGACGACGGGAACCTCGACAGCCGCTCCGCGGTCGGTTACGAGGACGCCCACCCCTTACGTCACCCCCGGCATCGAGCCGCCCGCCAACCTGGGC
>JBEDDU010000087.1:0-2873 GCA_041176065.1 Verrucomicrobiota bacterium
CCGCGTGCATCCGCCGCATCGTCGCCTCCTGGCGCAAGTCCCCGCCCGCCGTGATCGACGGCTCGAAGGTCCTGCGCGTCACCGACTACGAGCGCGACAAGGTGCTCGACGCCGAAGGCGAACGCGTGCCGCCCGAGGAGTTCATCCTCGCCGAGCTGGCCGACGGCCGCCGCCTCGCCGTCCGCGCCTCCGGCACCGAGCCGAAGGCGAAGTTCTATTCCTTCGCCAAGGCCGACGTCGCCGACGCCGATGACCTCGCCGCCGCCCGCGAACGCGCCCGCCGCTCCGCCCTCGCCCTCCGCGGCTGGCTCGAGGCCGACGCGAAGCTCCGCGCCAAATAAGACTCATGAAGACCCCGTTCATCCTGCCTCTGCTGTTCCTCGTGGGTTGCGCCGCCGGCCCGGTCGGCGACCAGTCCTTCGTCGTCGAGAAGACGCCCGCCGCGGCTGCCTTGTCGGGTCAGCCGGCCGCCGACGGTACGCTCAAGGAGCGCGTCCGCGAGGCCAACGAGAAGAACGACGACCGTCTGCTCAAGCGCGACTGGCGCGCGGCGAAGCCCGCCGTCGGCCCGCAGCCGTAAGCTTACCGCAGCTTCGTCCCGAAGTGCCGGACGAAGTAGGCCTCGAGCGATTCCGCGATCGCCTTGGCGGTGGCCGCCCGGTGGGCCGGCGTGTCCCGCATCGGTCCCGGCACCTCGAGCTGCGCCGCGTCGAGCTGCGACTTGTCGCGTGATCCGTGCGCCTCGATGTCGTAGGCGCCGTTGAAGTAAGGGTCGTCCAGGAGCACGACCTCGCGCGGCGAGGGTACCGCGGCGACGCCGCGGGCCGCGAAAAGTCCGCCGAGGCTCGTCTCGCCGCGGAGGAGTTCGGAGAACTTCGCCGGCGTCCGCTGGCTCAGCCCGCGGATCGAAGACCTCGCGGCGACGGACTTGTCGGAGTCCAGGCGTTCGTCGGACAGGCGCAGTTCGGACGCTTTCAGGAGGTAGCCGATCTCGATGCGCGGCTTCGGGTGGCCGTGCGAGTGGATGTCTAGGTACAGGCCGTGCTTCGAGCGGGCGAGCACGGCGGCCTCGGCATCGTCGATGGCGGCGTGGTATTCGCGCCAGACCTGTTCGGCCTTCGGCTGCCCGGCGGCGCCTTCCCCGATCTCCCGGTTGCAGTCCACCTTCTTGCGCGAGAGTTCGCAGACGATGAGCTGCGGCGCGGCGCCGCAACGTTCGCGCAAGGCGTCCCGCAGGGCATGGGCCAAGGCGGCGGCGTAGGAGTCCCGCACGGTCACGCCGCGCGTGCGGTCGGGGATGTCCGCAGGTTTGGCCGCGCCGTCATGCGGGACCGAGAGGACGATGGGGAGTTCGCCGGACCAATGGCGGATGAAACCCGAGGCGCTGATCCGCGGGGCTTCCGCGGACGGCTCCGCCGCCGCCGCGACGACCGCGAGCAGGGAGAGGCAAAGCGTGACCAGCGGGGCGGACGGCCGGGGCATGCGACAGGAAATCCCGGCGCGCCGGACCGGTCAAGCGGGCTTGCTCAGCGGACGGCGCCGCCGGCGAGCAGGGCGCGGACCGCGGCGTCCTCGGGGACGCCGTCGGACGTGCAGGCGGCGCCGATGCCGTCCTGCAGGACGAAGCGCAGCTTGCCGCCGCGCACCTTCTTGTCGCGGCGCATCGCGGCGAGCATGGGCTCGAGCGGGAGCGGCGAGCGGAGGGCGGTCGGCAGGAGGTGCGCCTTCAGCGCGGCTTCGACCTGTTCGGCCTGGGCGGCGGTGCAGTGCCTGAGCTCGGCGGAAAGGCGCGCGGCCATCACCAGGCCGATCGCCACGGCCTCGCCGTGCAGGTAGGTGCCGTAGCCGGCGGTGGCCTCGATGGCGTGACCGAAGGTGTGGCCGAGGTTGAGGAGCGCGCGGCCGCCTTGGGCGCTGGTCTCGCGTTCGTCGCCGGCGACCACGGCCGCCTTGATCTCGACGCAGCGGCGGATGACGCGCGGGAGGAGCGCGTGGTTCCAGGCGAGGGGGGCGTTCTGTTCGAGCAGGCCGAAGAGGTCGGCGTCGGCGAGGATGCCGTGCTTGATCACCTCGGCCATGCCCGCGGCGAATTCGCGCGGCGGCAGCGTGGCCAGCAGGTCGGTGTCGGCGAAGACCGCCGTGGGCTGGTGGAAGTTGCCGACGAGGTTCTTGCCGGCGGACAGGTTGATCCCCGTCTTGCCGCCCACCGAGCTGTCGACCATCGCGAGCAGCGTGGTCGGGAGCTGGTAGAAATCGACGCCGCGCTGGTAGGAAGCGGCCGCGAAGCCGGCGAGGTCGCCGACGACGCCGCCGCCGAGCGCGAAGACCGCGCCGTCGCGGGCCACGCCGTTGGCGGCGAGGAAATCCCAGACACGCGCGAGTTCGGCGGCGGACTTCGCCGTCTCACCGTCGGAAGCGGTGGCGAGGACCGGCATCAGCCGAGCGAGTTCGGCCGCGAAGCCGGACTGCGCCGCGGCGACGCCGGGCGACGTGATCGCGACGCACTTCTGGCCGGAAGCCAGCCGGCGTTCGGCCGCGGCCAAGGCCTCGCGGCGCATCCCGGCCCCGATGCGGACGGGGTAGGAGCGCGAGCCTAGTTCGACGGTGACGGTCTCGGCCGACATGGGTTCACGCTGGGGCGAGGCGCCCTCGCTGGCAAGACAACCTCACTCGGCCAGGCCGACGATCGAACGGGCGTAGGCCCGCGCGTCGAAGGGCTGGAGGTCGGCCGGCTGTTCGCCGACGCCGATGAAGCGGACCGGCACGCCGAGCTCGCGGACCACGGCGACGAGCGCGCCGCCGCGGGCGGTGCCGTCGAGCTTGGTCACGATCAGGCCGGTGAGGCCGACGGCTTCATGGAAGATGCGGGCCTG
>JBEDDU010000088.1:0-6599 GCA_041176065.1 Verrucomicrobiota bacterium
CTAGAAAATCTTCTATAGGAAATAGGTGCCTAAACCTGGCAAAATCGCCGTTAAACACCGTTTTTAAGCGCTTAGTCTAAAAGTTTGGAATAAAGTTGTAATCATTCTTGACCCGAAGCGAACTTTAGGCATGGTGTGAGTAAGCGACACGACAAGCAGAGCCAAAGCCCACCATCGCCAATTTAACTAACACCAAGACAAACATAGGCGGAAAATTGTTCTCGACAGGCTCGCTCAAACTTTACACAGTCCTCACATAAGCACCTAAAACTAACCAAACACCCACTTCGCATGCTCTCCCTAATTAAAGCCTCCACGGCAGCTAACATCAGCCTCCCACTGCTCACCGTCCTCCAGCGCACCGCTGACAGCATCCAGGCTGTCGACGAAAGCGCCAACATCCGGGTTCAGGATGACACCATCACCTGGCTCAGTGCAGACCTCCTCGAGAGCGTCACCATCGCCTTCATCGAGCAGACCGATTCGACCTGCGTCTGGGCTGACCACCTGGAGTGCGACGCCTCGATCGTCGCCGCCGCCTTCCAGCACCTCGAAGCCTCGCTCAGCCATGAGGCTGACGCCGAGGAGGAGGCGTCCAACATCCATGAGGCCACCCTGCGCCTGCTCGCTGCATCCACCTTCAATAGTCTGGTGGAAGTCACCAAGCATGCGCTCAAAGGCGCCGCCGATAGCCCCTTCCGCTCCGTCGGACGTTTCGCCGAAGTGCTCAGCATCCTCCCGGCCTTCACGCACGAGCTCATCACGCGTCGTGGCGTCTCTCCTGACACCATCGCCGAAGAGCTAGGCCTTGGCTCGACCTTCCGCAACGGCATCTCGGCGCAGGCCAGGACTAAGTACCGTTCGGAGCATGAATTCCTGCACAACGGCCGCAAGGTGCTGTCGCAGTTCCATTGGACGATTGGCGGCTCCTGCAACAATGCGGTTTGCTGCAGCATCCACGCCTACTTCGACGCATCTCAGTCTCGGCTGGTCATCCTGCACATCGGCAAGCACGCCCGCAGCGCCGGCACGCGTACGTAATCTACTCACCTTCACAAACAAACGCACCAAAGCCATGCCTTACTCTTACAATACGCGCTACACCGAAACCGGCGAAATCGACCCGCGCCCGATGGTCTTCGACCTCCACGCCCACACGTCGGACCCCGATCTCGCGGTCGATGACTTCATCGCCGGCCGCCTCTTCCTGGCGCAGCTGGACGAGACCCGCATCGGGGACGTCACCCAAGACGGCGAAGTGGTCATGGCCTACAACGTGTGCCGCGCCATGTCCCTCGAGGACTTCTTCAGGAAGGCCCGCACCGGCCACTGCATCCGACTCTCCGCCCGACGCTACAACGCGTTCATCCGCCAGCTGAAGCTCTTCGTCCGCCTGAACTTCTACCCGGCCAGCTAAGATCCCGCCCTTCCGGCCCGCCTCGGGCCCATTCCAACCTTCCTATCCGGCACTTCCGTGCCGACCGCCCCCCTATGCCTTCCTCCTTCTCCAAAACTTTTACCAAAAGAAATAACAACATGCGTCACAAAGACACCGACGGCCTCCGGGCCCTCACCCACCGCGACTTCGGCACGAAGCTGAAGTACCTTGAACTCCGCGCCGCCGCCATCATCGCGGCGATGACCGAACGCACCGCTCCAAAGGTGCGCGACGTCGGACCTAACCAGTTCGTGCTCACGGCCAAGAAGGGCGCTCATTCCGT
The DNA here is from genome assembly GCA_041176065.1 of Verrucomicrobiota bacterium. GTDB lineage: Bacteria > Verrucomicrobiota > Verrucomicrobiia > Opitutales > UBA953 > UBA953. The sequence goes on from JBEDDU010000088.1 coordinate 1,722, forward strand.
CCTCGTGTCCTACCTCGTGGAGGATGGCCGGCCGGTCGTCCAGTTCGTCTACGACTACCAAGCCCAAGGTCTCTTCGAGAAAGTCATCCAGCTTCTCGGCGTCGCGGTCCATGACCTGACCGATGCGACCCCCGCCGAAGTCGTCGAATTCACGACCTCGACCAGCCAGGACTGCGCCTAATCACCCAGAAAACCTCACCCAGTGCCTAAGAAAACCCGAAATAGCCGCCAAGCGGACATCCTCCACGGACGCTTCCTGAGCTCCGTCGACCCCCTCCACTTGCGTCAATCCGTGGAGGGAGCCGTCGCCGGCATGCCCGAGCTGAACACCAGCTTCGTCCATGGCGAGGGCGTCGACCGCTACCGCATCAGCGGCTTCGACCAAATCGGTGATATGCTCCTCACCGTAGAGGTCACCGACCTTTCCAATTCCGTGCGCATCGACCACCGCCGCGGCGACGCCCCCCTGCTCGCCAAGCTCATCGATCGCCTCTCCGGGCAGCTCATCTCCTGCGGCCAGCCCACCGTGCCCCGTGGCCTGGTCAAAGGCTCGCTCGGCCAGTTCCTCCAGACCTTCGGCCGCCAGTGCCGCCACTTCCGAAGCATCGTCGCCGATGCGAGCCTCGAGAGCGCCCTTGAATGCAACTTCACGGACTATCACAAGGTGCTCGAGGAATGTGCCAAGCTGATGAAGGCGCGCATGCTCATAACGCAAGGGAAGGCCGATCGCCCTAAGCACAGGGCCATGGTCGAACGCTACACGCAGACCTACCGCGACGCCCACGTCAGAACCGTCTACCACGACGGCCGCAAGCACGTGCTCTGCCACCGCATCGAAATCCCGAGCGAGAACAGCTCCCTCACCCTCCGCATGCACTACGCATGGGACCAGGCCGCCGATCGTTATGTCATCGGCTGGTTCGACGAATTCTTCGACTGCCCTTTCTAACCCACACCAAGACCAACCCAGAACCCAATACTATCGTGCCTAACCTCAATACCAAGCTGACGCCCGTCGCTGTCAGCCTCACCGCCCTCATCTTCGATCCGCTCAATCCGCGGCTCGTCGACATCAAGGAGCGCCCGCCGGTCATCCCGGAGGCCCGCTTCGACGAGGACAAGGTCCAGGGTCGTCTCGAGACGAAGCTCCTCCGGGGCGAGTTCGAGGTCGATCTCCTGGTCGATAACATCCGCCAGAACGGCTACCTGAAGACCGACCGCATCGTCGTGCGCGCCTGGAAGGGCGCGACCACGAAGTACGTGATCATCGAAGGCAACCGCCGCGTCTGCGCGCTCAAGAAGATCGTCCACGACCACGACACGGGTAAGCACTCGGTCGACGACGGGCTGTACGCCGAGATCGCGAAGATCGAGGTGCTGCTGCTCGACGAATCGGGCCTGGACGAGAAGGAGCGCCTCGAGGCCATCAAGGTGCTCCAGGGCATCCGCCACCTGTCCGGCACCAAGCAGTGGGGTCCGTACCAGCAGGCCGACGTGATCGCGGAACTCCGCGCCAACGGACGCTCGCCGGCCAACGCCGCCGCCACGATGGGCATCTCCACCCAGGCCGCCAACAAGCTGTGGCGCGCCCACTCGGCCCTGCAGACGATGAGCCAGCACAAGGACTTCGGCCCGAAGGTGACCTGCGACCAGTTCAGCTTCTTCGTCGAAGCCATGCGCCCGGCCATCCGCGAGTGGCTCGGCTGGGATACGGCCAAGGAGACGTTCACGAACCAGGCCAACCTTGAGATCTTCTACGAACTCATCACCGAGATCGAGCCCGGCAAGCCGGCCAAGATCGAGCGCGCCATCGATCTGCGTGAGTTCGCCGACGTCCTCGCCCATCCGGCCGCCCTCAACCACCTCCGCTCCGAGAAGGGCACGCTGAGCCAGGCCCTCACCCTGGCTTCGCCACCCAAGTTCGAGGACTTCGGCCCGGCCGTGGAGAACGCCATCCGCGTCCTCCGCGAGCTGCCGGTCGAAAAGGCCCGCGAACTCACCCTCGGCGAACGCGATTTCCTCAAGGAACTCGCCAGCCTGGTCGAGAAGACCCTGAAGGCCAACACCCAGCTCACCTCCAACTAATCCACCCAGTGCTGTATACCTGTAAAAAAATCCCCGGCATCGTCCGGCAGCTCGCCCGATCGGCCACCTCTTCGGACTGGCAGAACGTGGTCAACACCCTCGCGGCCGAGCTTCAAGAAAAGGGCGTGCCCCTTCCCGACGCGCAGGCCGAGGCTCAGGACCATCGGGCCGATTTCCTGCGGGAACTCGACGACTACAACACCCGCGAAGTCCTGAACGGAAGCATCCCGGCCTTCGACCATGATTCGACCAACTACTTCCGGGTCCTCGTCGCCTTGCCCGCGGGACAGCTCGAAACAATGAACAACCTGCCCCCTCAGGGCTTCGAACGGCTCTGCGCCGAGCTGGTTGGCAGGATCTGCAAGGAGAGCCGCCATACCGGCCGGGCCGGGGACGGCGGCATCGACTTTTCGGGGCACGGCATGCGCCTCCACGCGACCGGCGCCTACCTGTGCGGTTCGGCGGCCCCGAGCCTGCTCGGCCAGGCCAAGCGCTACGCCGCCTGCGTCCGCGAACAGGAGATCCGTGAGTTCATCGGCAGCGTAATCGTACAGCGCGCTAAGGTGGATATCGCCACGATGGCCCCAATTGTTAGCGCCTTCTGGACCAATCACTACCTGGACAAGAAGGCCGAAGCCCTCTGCCGCCGGATGGGCATCTGGTACATGGACGGACGCAACCTCTGCCTGATGGCACGCGATCTCGGCGTCGACATCGCCACCTTCACCTGAACACATCCATGGCTAACCTCCATGACATCGAAGCCGAAGACGAACGCGTCTCGTCTGCGCACGACTACGAAGTAGAATGTGTCCCTCTCTTCACGGAGCACGGTCCGACGCGTTTTTTCGGGACCCGGCGCAGGGATACTGGCGAGATCTTCGCTACGGTGACAAGCGCCTACGAGGTGCTTCAGAACCGCAAGCTCGTCGAAGCGGCGGAGGATGCTTTCCGCGCAAAGGGGATGTCTGGATGGAAGCGCAAGGTGGTAGTAACCTACGGCGGCGCACGCTGCTATGTCATCTACGACTTCCCAAGCATCGGAGGCCGGGTAGCCGGACAGGATCTCACCTTTCGTCTAAAGATCCAGAACTCCTTCGATGGCACGATACGGGCCAGTTTCGCGATCGGGCTCTTCCGCCTGATTTGCTCGAACGGGCTGGCTATGCCAATCGGCACGCTGAACCTGACCCAGAAACACACTGCGGCGCTCGAGATCGACTTCGTTGGCCGGACCGTAGAACAGGCACTCAAGGCCTTCTTTGCCGCGCTGCCATTCTTCGAGAGCATGGCGTCGATCCGTGTCAGCCAGGACGCAGGCAAGGCCATCCTGCGCGGTTTAGCCGCCCGAAATGTCCTCAGCCGCCGCCAAGCCGAAGGCATGGTCAGTATCTGGGAAAACCCCCGTCATGAGGAGGATCGCGCCCGCACCCTTTGGAACCTCTATAACGCCGCTACCCAGCACCTGACCCACGAAGTTGCCGGCGCAGTCGCCAAGCCCCGCTATGAACTGGCCGAACGCTGCACCAGAGTCATCACCCAGGCCTTCATCGACGCCGCTCGTCGAGGCCAAGTCGACAGCCTCATGCCAAGAATGAATGGTGTTATGGAATGATTAGTCCGTCGTCGAACTGGAAGGCCGAGCTAAAAGCCAGCTTCGTGTCTCGACTGACGCGGCAACCTCAAGCAAGCCTAGTAAGGCGCGTATAGCATTACATGACCTGATGGGCTCATCGCTTGCTGTGTTCGATACTTGTGAAGTAATCATGTGCCATGAGATAGACGGCAAAACCCCCGGGGCCGGTGCGGATCTGGAATGCGCCGATTGTCGTCGCAGGAAACTTTTTCCCCTGCGGATGTCCAAGAAAACAGCGTAGCAGAACCTCGAGGTCAGCCTCGTGGCGTTCACGTTCCTTGCCCACAGGAAGGAACTCCTTCAAGGCCACTATCCGCCATCCGCTAACAAGCGCGGTTTTGATGACCACGGCGGCCACCACGCCGCCATCTAGTAGCCGACCCAAACGTCTGCCTGCGGGAGTGATTATTGCCTTATCAACCGAGAAAAGCTTCATCGTCGCCTTAGGCAGCATGCTCGCATCGCCTTCAACGAACCGTATTCGCCAGTCTATATCCCCAAAAAAGCGCTTCATCTCTCTGGCAAGAACCGAACGGCTCCTGCTCATGGAGATCTCCTGCAATATCTCCTCCTTAAGAAACCTGCCGAAGGAAACTTCCAACAACTTCTCGACCCGGGATACGTCAGCCCTCAAGCGCAACATGTGGGGGATTTCGGAGTGCTCCATTTGTGACATTATAAAAGTGATAGTGCCGCTCGCCAATCTGATTCGCGACTAGTGTTGGTTACTGGCAGAAATACTTGTGTAGTGGTAATGCTACGCTTCCCCGACTACGCTCGCTAACTTAGCTAACCGAGAGTGCAACTGAAAGACTTTGCACCACCTCAGCGCACCCAGAGCCAGAAGGCGCCGAGGAGCAGCAGCACCCAGAACCACGAGGCGATGAAGCCGACGAGGTCCTCGCGGTAGGCGCGCCATCCCCTGCCCTGTGAAGAGGTGCGCAGGGACAATGCGTCGACAATCAAGGAGCGGCGGCCGGAGTCAGCGGCGAGCGAGACGGAGTCGGGCATGGCCAGCGGATCGCCCTCTCGTCCGGGCAGCTCGGTCGGGGTCTCCAGGCGACGGCGAATGTCCGACTGCTCCGCCTCGGGCTCCGGCGGCGTGAGGAGGCTCACGAGGACGAGCGCGACGACCCCCGCCAGCAGGGACCAGGCGA
>JBEDDU010000089.1:0-2517 GCA_041176065.1 Verrucomicrobiota bacterium
GGCGCTGATCCGACCCAGCGCGGCCTCCCCCGCATCCTCCAGGACGTAATGCCCGGCTTCGGGGTATAACAGCTGCTCGGCGGACGGGAAACGACGGCTGAACCCTTCCAGGAAGGTCTCGTCGAAGCAGAAGTCGCGCATGCCCCAGCAGAGCAGCATGGGCTTACCCTTCAGGCTCGGCAGGGAGGCCTCGACGGCCGCCAAGACCGAACGGGTCGGGTGGTCGGCCTCCATGGGGATGTCGGCCACGAAATCGGCCACGGCCCGGCGGACCCCTACGGACCCATAGGGAGCCAAGAAACCGGCCTTGGCGGCCGGGCTAAGGGGTTTCTCGACCGACATCCAGGTCGCGGGCCAGGCGAAGCCGTTCAGACCCTGGACGATGAAACGTCCGAGCAAGGGGACCCGGCAGAGGGCGATACGGGCTGGGATGCGTTCCGAGAGGAAGGCACCGGTGTTGGTGACGAGGATCTTCCCTACCCTTTCCGGGCGGCGACCGGCGACGCCGAAGCCGATGGCGCCACCCCAGTCATGCACGCCCATGTCGAATTCCTTGATGCCGAGATGGGAGAGGAGCGCTTCGACGTCGGCGATGCGGTCCGCCAGACGCAGGAAACGATCCGGCCGCGAGGAGAGGCCCATGCCGACATGGTCGGGCGCGATCACGCGGCGACCTTGGGCGGCGAGCTTCAGGATCAGGTCGCGCCAGAGGAACGACCACGAGGGGTTGCCATGCAGCAGGAGCACCGGACGTCCGTCGCGCGGTCCGTGGTCGACGTAGCTCATGCGGCCCGAGAGCGCGGCGAAATCCTTCGGCGTGAACGGATACGACGCCTGCACGTCGGGAGAAAGTTCGGAAGCGGTCATTGGCATTCGACGGCGAGCATCATGCTGGCGAGTCCGCTGCCGATGCCCAGCAGCGCGACGCGTTCGCCGGGCCTGATCCGGCCTTCGGCGAGGCCGAGCGCGAGCGTGGCGGGGACGGAGACGGAGCCGACGTTGCCGAGGCGATCGAAGCTCTGGTAATCCTTGGCGGGATCCAGGCCGAGCTTCTCGAACAGCAGCGTCGAATGGCGGCGGCCGACCTGGTGCGTCACCACGCGATGCGGCGTGGACTCGTCCCAGCCTGTCACGCCCTTGAAGCGACCCCAGCACCGCTGGGCCAGCGCGACGCCCGCGGCAAGCAGCGCTTCGGAATCGGTACGCATGTCGAGTTCGGCGAAGGACGTGTCGCCCTCGCAGAGGCCGTTGGCGGAAGAATCGGTCTCGGCGGCGCCGCCGAGGAGCCGGATCGAACCGGGCCCGGCGAGGTCGTCGCGGCACACGACCGCGGCCGCGCCCCCGGCTCCGATGGTGAGGTTGGCGAAGTACGGCTTGATCGTCTCGCGCGTGAGCGCGAGGTCCTCGTTGAGCATCCGGATCGTGCGTTCGACGAGCGGACGACCGTCCTCGCCCGAGCAGACGAGCGCACGTCGGATCTGGCCGGATTCCACCATGCCCGCGGCGAGCGCCACGGCGTTGAGGAAACCCAGGCAGGCGTTGGAGACGTCGAGGATCTGCGCCTGCGGGCCGAGGCCGAGGAGGCCGTGCACGTAGGCGGCCGTCGAAGGCTCGAGGCGGTCGCGGCAGACCGACGAGTGGATCAGCAGGTCGATGTCGGCAGGGCCCACGCCCGCGGCCTGCATCGCGCGGCGACCGGCCAAAGCGGAGGCGGCGGAAGGACGGATCGCCTGCGGCCAGAAGCGGCGCTCCTTGATGCCCGTCATCAGCTCGAGACGGCCTTCAGGCAGCTTCAGGCGGCCGTAAAGAGGCGCCAGACGGCGCTCCACTTCGTCGGAAGACCAGACCTCGGGAGGCAGTTCGGCCACGAGGCCGGACAGGACTGTGCGCTGGAAGATCACGCTCCGGGAAGACGGGAAGAAGCGGCCACGAGTTCTTCGTCGAAGAAGTTCCAGCCCATGCCGGCGTCGACCACGATGCCCTGGCCGTTGACGCCGCTCGAGCGCGGCGAAAGCAGCCAGACCGCCGTGTCGGCGACCTCCTGCGTCTTCAGGGCCTCCTTGCGGAAGGTCATCTTCTCCGCGTGGAGGTAGTTATGGAGATAGCCCGGGATGCCGGCGCTTGCGCTGGTCTTGAGCGGGCCGGCGTTGACGGAATTGAAACGCACGCGCGAGTCGGCCGAGAAGGACTTCGCGAGGAAGCGGCTGGCGGATTCGAGCGCGGCCTTGATCGGCGACATGTACCCGTAGTTGGAAGCGGTGACCTGCGAGGAGATGCCGATGGAGACGACGGAAGCGTCGGCCTTCAGGTGCGGCTTGAGCGCGCGGGAGAGCTCGACGAGCGAGAACGCGGAGATCGCGGTGGCCTGCAGGAAATCCGCGCGCACGGTCTCATGGAACGGCTGCATGCCCCTGGAAAAGTTGGCGAAGGCCACGCTGTGCAGCACGCCGTCGAGCGGGCCATGCTCCCGGCCGACGGCGGCGGCGAGCTGCTTCGTCTGCTCCTCGTGTTCCAGGT
>JBEDDU010000090.1:0-3688 GCA_041176065.1 Verrucomicrobiota bacterium
GCCTGCTCGGCAAGACCGACGCGGACATCTTCCCGCCCGAACTCGTCGAGGCCTTCAAGAAGAAGGACCAGCAGATCTGCCAGACCGGCCAGCCCCTGCCCCGCATCATCGAGCTCTTCCCGAACGCCGCCGGCGAGCATGTCTGGTATGAGACGACCAAGGTGCCGCTCTTCGACGACGCCGGCCGAGCCTGCGGGGTGTGCGGGACGGTCCGCAGCTACGAGGGTACGAAAGCCCTGCTCGAGCCTTTCCTGCAGGTCGAAGCCGCCGCCGAGTATATCAAGGACAACCTCACCGACGCCCTGAACATCGCCAAGCTGGCCAAGCTGACCGGGATGTCGGTCCGCCAGTTCGAGCGCAAATTCCACAAGGCCTACCAGGTCAGCCCCCGCGGCTACCTCGTGCGCATGCGGGTGGCGGCCGCCTCGGACCTGCTCCGCACCACCGCCCTCCGCCCCTCCGAGATCGCCCACCAGACCGGGTTCTACGACGCCAGCGATTTCTCCCGCCAGTTCCGCCGGGCGATGAAGGTCAGCCCGACCGAGTTCCGGCGACACTTAAAGGCCTGACCCCCAAGCCCTAAAGGGCGGCCTGACCCCGCAGATGCCTTCTCGACAGAGGGGGGCTGATGGGTTTTATTCACAGCCGTACCCCCCCCTACCATAATATATGAGCACTGAAGAAACTACCGTACCTAATGCGAAGCGGCTCCTTTGGGCTGGCTTCATGGCCATCCTTGCCGCCGGCGTCGGCTTCGCCCTCCGTGGCGGCATCTTCGGCGCTTGGGCGTCCGAATACGGCTTCACCGCCTCCCAGCTGGGTGCGATCGGTGGCGCCGGCTTCTCCGGCTTCTGCTTCGGCATCATCATCGGCGGCGTGATCGTCGACAAGATCGGCTACGGCAAGCTCGTCGCCGTCGCGCTCCTCGGCCACATCCTCTCGGCCTTCGTCACCTTCGGCGCCTCTGACGCGAAGAACGCCTACGACTTCCTCTACTGGGGCATGTTCATCTTCGCCTACGCGAACGGCACCCTCGAAGCCGTGGCCAACCCGCTCGTCGCCACGATCTTCCCCAAGCAGCGCACGCACTACCTGAACATCCTGCACGCCTCCTGGCCGCTCGGCATGGTGGTCGGCGCCGTCGCCTCCTACCTCCTCGGCTCCGTCATGGGCCTCGGCTGGAAGGGCCAGCTCGCCTTCTACCTCGTCCCGACCATCGCCTACGCGATCATGTTCATGGGCCAGACCTTCCCGAAGTCGGAAGCCGCCGAGAAGGGCGCCTCCTTCTCCGAGATGTTCAAGGACGTCGGCATCCTGGGCTCGCTCGTCGCCTGCTACCTGCTCTCGATCTTCCTCGGTAACGTGCTCGGCCCGGTGTTCAACATCGAGAACCTCGGCCTTTACCTCGCCGGCATCCTGCTGGTCTCCGTCGGCGTGATCACGCGCTTCTCGATCGGTTCCTTCCTCCTGTTCGTGCTCTTCATCACCCACGCCATCGTCGGCGCGGTCGAACTCGGCACCGACGGCTGGATCGAAGCCATCACCGGCAACCTCTTCACCGCCGAGCAGGGCAAGATGCTCTTCATCTGGACCTCGGCCATCATGTTCGGCCTGCGCTTCTGCGCCCACTGGATCGAGACCAAGCTAGGCCTCTCCCCGGTCGGCATCCTGGTCACCTCGGCGCTCCTCGCCTTCGTCGGCCTCCAGCTCGCCTCAGGCATGAATAGCTTCGCCGTCGCCCTGCTCGCCCTCGGCATCTACGCCCTCGGCAAGACGTTCTTCTGGCCCACGATGCTCGCCGTCGTCGGCGACCGCTTCCCGCGCTCCGGCGCCGTCGCGATGTCCATCATGGGCGGCATCGGCATGCTCTCCGCCGGCCTGATCGGCGGCCCCGGCCTCGGCTACGCCAAGGACCGCTTCACCGCCGAAGCCCTCCAGAAGGAAGCCCCGGCAGCCTACGCTTCCGCCAAGGCCGGCTCGGAATCCAAGTTCCTCTTCCTCGCCCCGGTGACCGCCGTGGACGGCAAGAAGCTCGAGGAAGCCAAGAAGGCCGGCGACAAGGGTTCCGCCGACCAGAAGGCCATCGTCGCCGCCAACCAGGCCGGTGACCGCGCCACGCTGAAGGCCGACTCCTTCCTGCCGCTGACCATGGCCGCGATCTACCTGCTGCTGCTCTTCTACTTCAAGAGCATCGGCGGCTACCGCGCCCTGAAGATCGAAGAGCAGGTCTGAGCGACCCGCCCTTCCCCTCCGAAGGCCGCCCACCCGGGCGGCCTTCTTGTTTGGTAGGTTTGCGAACCGGCCCCGTCGGATTCGTCCCAGCAAATCGGCTTCCGTCCGCCGCAGGTTTGGGCTGAATGAAACCACTCCCATGAGCACCCCGAAGATTCGCATCGCGCTGGCCGGCCTCGGCTTCGGCGCCGAATTCATCCCGATCTACCTCGCGCACCCCAACGCGGAGATCGCCGCCATCTGCCAGCGCAACCCGGACAAGCTGAAGGAGATCGGCGACCGCTACGGCATCGCGAAGCGCTACACGTCCTTCGAGGAGATGCTCAAGGACCCCGACATCGACGCGGTCCACATCAACACGCCCATCCCCGACCACGGCCGCCAGTCCATCGCCGCCCTCAAGGCCGGCAAGCACGTGGCCTGCACCGTCCCGATGGCGACCTCCATCGCCGAGTGCGAGGAGATCGTGAAGCTGGTGAAGGCCACGGGCCTGAGCTACATGATGATGGAGACGGTCGTCTACGCGCGCGAGTTCCTCTACGTGAAGGAGCTCTACGACAACGGCGAGCTCGGCCGCCTGCAGTTCCTCCAGGCCTCGCACCAGCAGGACATGGAAGGCTGGCCCGGCTACTGGCCTGGCCTGCCGCCCATGTACTACGCCACGCACTGCGTCGGCCCGATGCTCGCCCTCACCCGCGCCGACGCCGAGTATGTCTCGTGCTTCGGCTCCGGCCGCATCGCCGAGGATATGATCCCGATCTACAACTCGCCCTTCGCGGTCGAGACGGCCCACATCAAGTTCCATAAGTCCGACGTCTCGGCGCGCATCATCCGCTCGCTCTTCGACACGGCCCGCCAGTATCGCGAATCCATCGACGTCTACGGTTCCAAGAAGTCCTTCGAATGGCCGCTGATCGAAGGCGAAGAGCCCGTGATCCACACGGCGAAGAAGCCCGAGCCGGAGATCCCCGCCAAGGTCAAGGTGCCCGACTACGCCCACCGCCTGCCCAAGGAGATCCAGCGCTTCACCACCAAGGGCGTCTACGGCGAAGGCGAAGACCACCTGTCCTTCACCCAGGGCGGCGGCCACGGCGGCTCCCACCCGCACCTCGCCAACGAGTTCATCCAGGCCCTCCTCGCCAAACGCGAGCCGTTCCCGAACGCGCGCCAGTCCGCCAACTGGACCTGCACGGGCATCCTCGCCCACGAATCCGCGATGGCCGGCGGCGAGATCCGCAAGCTCCCCGCGTTCACGTTGCCTGGCTGAGCTTCGCTCAACAACGGAAACGAAGGGGCGGCGAGAGCCGCCCTTTTTTGTGCCCGCGTGATAGAGGACTGAGTCGATGACGGAATAATTCAGGGCTAGAGCTAGGGCCGGGGCTAGGGCTAGCTCATTATCGGGTCTCAGGTCTCGGCCATCGGGTCCCAGGTTCAGGTGATCAGCACTAGGTACGGG
>JBEDDU010000091.1:0-4443 GCA_041176065.1 Verrucomicrobiota bacterium
GGCCCCGATCCGCGCCGTCGCTCCGGCCGCCGCCCCGGCCGCTGCTTCCTCCGCCCCGGTCGCCATCCCTTCGCGCGACGGCCGCACCTCGCGCAAGCGCATGTCCCCGCTGCGTCGCAAGATCGCCGAGCGCCTCGTGCAGGCGAAGTCCGAGACCGCGATGCTCACGACCTTCAACGAGGTCAACATGGCCCCGGTCATGGAGCTGCGCAAACGTCACGGCGAAGAATTCCTCAAGAAATACGGGGTCAAGCTCGGCTTCATGTCCTTCTTCGTGAAGGCCGCCGTCCAGGCGATGAAGGAAGTGCCGGCGATCAACGCCCAGCTCGACGGCGAGGACATCATCGAGAACCACTTCTTCGACATCGGCGTGGCCGTCGGCACCGACAAGGGCCTCATGGTCCCCGTCGTCCGCGACTGCGACCAGCTCAACTTCGCCGGCATCGAGAAGGCGATCGGCGACTTCGGCAAGCGCGCCCGCGACGGCAAGATCCAGCTGCCTGAGCTCCAGGGCGGCGTCTTCACCATCTCCAACGGCGGCATCTACGGCTCCATGCTCTCGACGCCGATCCTCAATCACCCGCAGGCCGCCATCATGGGCCTCCACAACATCGTCGAACGACCGGTCGCCGAGAACGGCCAGGTCGTGATCCGACCGATCATGTACCTCGCCCTCTCCTACGACCACCGCCTCATCGACGGCAAGGAGGCCGTGACGTTCCTCGTCAAGGTACGCCAGTACATCGAAGACCCGCAGCGCCTGCTGTTCGGCGTCTGAACCTCTCCCTGATTCCTACCGCAATGTCTCAATTCGATCTCGTCGTAATCGGCTCCGGCCCCGGTGGCTATGTCGCCGCCATCAAAGCCGGCCAGCTCGGCCTCAAGGTGGCCCTCGTGGAGAAGGATAATTCCCTCGGCGGCACCTGCCTCAACGTCGGTTGCATCCCGTCCAAGGCCCTGCTCCACTCCACCGAAGTCTACCAGCACGCCGTGCACGGCAAGAAGCACGGCCTCGTCGGCGCCGAGAAGCTCACCTTCGACGTCGCCGCGATGCTCGCCAACAAGGACAAGGTCGTCGCCCAGCTCAACATGGGCGTCGGCGCGCTGCTCAAGAAGCGCAACGTCGAGGTCGTCCGCGGCCTCGGACGCCTCGTGAAGTCCGGCCAGGTCCTCGTGCGCTCCACCGCCGGCGACCGCACCCTCGAGACGAAGAACATCCTCATCGCCACCGGCTCCGTGCCGGTCGAACTGCCCTTCATGAAGTTCGACGGCGAGACCGTCATCTCCTCCGACCACGGCATCTCGCTGAAGTCCGTCCCTGAGAAGATGGTCGTCGTCGGCGCCGGCGCGATCGGCCTCGAGCTCGGTTCCGTCTGGGCCCGCCTCGGCTCCCAGGTCACGGTCGTCGAGATGCTCCCGGGCATCGGCGGTCCCGCCTACGACGCCGACGTCGCCAAGGCCGCGCAGAACGCCTTCGAGAAGCAAGGCCTCAAGTTCGAGCTCGGCGCCAAGGTCACCGGCGTCAAGAAGACCGCCGCCGGCTCCGCCCTCACCGCCGAACGCGACGGTAAGGCCCTCGAATTCCCCGCCGACAAGATCCTCGTCGCCGTCGGCCGCAAGGCCAACACGACCGGCCTCGGCGCCCAGGAAGCCGGCCTCAAGCTCGATGAGCGCGGCCGCATCATCATCGATGGACACTTCCAGACCAACCTTCCCGGCGTCTACGCCATCGGCGACGTCGTCGCCGGCCCGATGCTCGCCCACAAGGCCGAGGAAGAAGGCGTCGCGGTCGCCGAGAATCTCGCCGGCAAGAAAGGCCACGTGAATTACGGCGTCATCCCCGGTGTCATCTACACCGACCCCGAAGTCGCCTGCGTCGGCCTCTCCGAAGCCGAGGCCAAGGCGAAGAACATCGAGGTCGCGATCGGCAAGTTCCAGCTCGCCGGCAACGGCCGTGCCATCGCCTCCGACGGCACCGCCGGCTTCGTCAAGGTCATCGCCTGCGCCAAGACCGACAAGATCCTCGGCGTCCAGATGGTCGCCAAGGGTGCTTCCGAGATGATCGCCGCCGCCTGCGCCCACATGGAATACGGCGGCAGCGCCGAAGACGTGGCCCGCACCTGCTTCGCCCACCCTACCGTCAGCGAGTCCTTCAAGGAAGCCGCGATGGCCGTCAGCAAGTCGAGCATTCACTCGCTCTGAGCGAGCTAGCATTATCGAACGAAAGGGTGCGAATAGCACCCTTTCTTGTTTTACGGCCAAAACAGGACGCCCTCCCAAATGATGGGAAGGCGTCGATTGAAAAGCAAGGGGCCAGGCTTACCACGGCACACGGATGGACTGACTGCCGTTGCTTCCTTCCGGACCTGGCGGGATTCGTCGGCCACCCGTTGCATGGGGCCTGGCTTGCCTATCTTGATGCCCGCCTAGTCCGTTCTTTTCAATCCCCAACTTAACCCCTAATCATTCCCCTTTCCGATGGCCGAAATCCCCAAATCTTATGAGCCGCAAGGCGTCGAACAGCAGTGGTACGACCGCTGGGTCTCGGCGGGCTGCTTCCAAGGCAAGGTCGACCCCTCCCGCGAGTCCTTCGCGGTGATGATCCCGCCGCCCAACGTCACGGGCGTGCTCCACATGGGTCACCTGCTCAATAACACGCTGCAGGACATCATGGTCCGCCGCGCCCGTCAGGAAGGCAAATCAGCCCTCTGGCTCCCCGGCACCGACCACGCCGGCATCGCGACGCAGTCGCGCGTCGAGAAGGAACTCCGCCAGAAGGAAGGCAAGACGCGCCACGACCTCGGACGCGAGAAGTTCATCCAAGCCGCCTCCGAATGGCGCGACAAGCACGGCGGCATCATCCTCGGCCAGCTCCGCAAGCTCGGCGCCTCCTGCGACTGGGACCGCACCGTGCACACGCTCGACGCCGGCTACTCGCAGGCGGTGCTCCAGACTTTCGTCACGCTCTACGAACGCGGTTACGTCTACCGCGGCAAGCGCATGGTGAACTGGTGCCCGGTCTCGCAGACCGGCCTGTCCGACGAAGAGGTGATCATGAAGCCCTCGAAGGGCTCGCTCTATCGCATGCGCTACGAGGTCGCCGAGATCCCCGGGACTTTCCTCGAGATCTCGACCACGCGCCCCGAGACCATCCCCGGCGACGCCGCCGTGGCGGTGCATCCCGAAGACGAACGCTACAAGCACCTCATCGGCAAGCATGTCTGGCGCCCCTTCCCTCGCGCGCAGATCCCGATCGTCGGCGACGCCGCGGTCGAGAAGGAATTCGGCACGGGCGTCCTCAAGGTCACCCCGGCCCATGACCGCACCGACTTCGACATCGGCAAGCGCCATCAGCTGCCGGTCATCGACGTGATGAACCCGGACGGCACGATGAACGCCGACGCCGGGCCGCTCGCCGGACTGGAACGCTTCAAGGCCCGCCACGCCGCCGAGAAACTCCTCGAGGAGCTGGGCGCGCTGGTGAAGACCGAGCCTTACGAGAATACGGTCGGATTCTCCGAACGCGCCGACGTGCCGATCGAACCCCGCCTGAGCGAACAGTGGTTCATCCGCTATCCGAAGATCGACGAAGCCAAGCGGGCCGTCACCTCGGGCATCATCAAGTTCCACCCGGAACGCTGGACCAAGACCTACCTGCACTGGCTCGAGAACATCCAGGACTGGTGCGTCAGCCGCCAGCTCTGGTGGGGCCACCGCATCCCGGTCTGGTATCGCAAGGGCGCCGACCGCAACGATCCGAAGAACCTGCACGTCTCCCTCACGGCCCCCGCCGACGCCGCCGACTGGGAGCAGGATCCGGACGTCCTCGACACGTGGGCGTCCTCCTGGCTCTGGTGCCTCGCGACCATCGGCTGGCGCAAGCCGGGCGAGACGACCGAGGAACTCAAGCACTGGTACCCGACCGGCGCCCTCGCCACGGGGCCTGACATCATCTTCCTCTGGGTGGCCCGCATGATCATCGCCGGCCTCGAACTCCACGGCCCGGAGAAGAAGACGCTCACCGACGAAGAGATCCGCCAGCGCATCCCGTTCAAGCGCGTCTACTTCAACGGCATCATCCGCGACAAGCTCGGCCGCAAGATGTCGAAGTCCCTCGGCAACTCGCCCGAGCCGCTCGACCTGATCGCCAAGTTCGGCGCCGACGGCCTGCGCTTCGGCCTGCTGTCGATCGCGCCTAAGGGCCAGGACATCCTCTTCGACGAGGACCGCGTCGCCCAAGGCCGCAACTTCTGCAACAAGCTCTGGAACGCCGCCCGCTTCCGCCAGATGTCCGGCCCGATGGCCGACAACTCGACGCTCGCCGCCGTCGTCGGCCGCATCAAGGCCTCCCAGCTCGACGACGATGACTTCGCGATCCTGCAAGGACTCGCCGAGCTCACCGACAGTACGACCAAGAATCTCGAGGAGCACGAGTTCACGGCC
>JBEDDU010000092.1:0-2504 GCA_041176065.1 Verrucomicrobiota bacterium
GGGAGAAACCGGCCGTGGCCTTCGACATCGTGGCTTCATGCAAGGCGCGGGCCTTGGCCGAAGCTTCCTGCAGGGCGAGCACCAAGGCCTGTTCGACGACGGTCTTCTCTTCCTTGAGGAAATCAGGGTCGATTGAAAGCCCGTGGACGAGCCCATGGCCGTCGACGGTCACGCGGATCGCTCCGCCACCGTGCGAGATTTCCAACCTTTCGGCCGAAAGCTGCTGCTGGGCCTCGGCGATGCCACGTTGCATCTTCTGGGCTTGTTTGAGGAGTTTGCCTACGCCTGCCATAAGTAAGCCGAGGGTCGTCACCGAGGGGGAGGGAGTCAAGGTCGTCCCGCGATGTCCCCGCTTGCGCCCATCCCGTGGTCCTCCACCTTGTCGGCCATGCGGCCGCCGCGCGACCTTCAGATCATCGGAGACTTCGTCGCCATCACCTGGGACGACGGGCTGGAGCAATGTCTCCGGGCCGAGCTCCTGCGGGAGCTTTCTCCGAGCGCGGAGAACATGGGCGAGGTCGACATCCTCGGTCAGCGCTGGGGCGGCGACGGGCCGCGACGTTTCCCCGGAGTGACGGTGACGGGAATGAGCCGGGTGGGGAACTACGCGGTGACGTTCGAGTTCAGCGACGGACACCGGACCGGGATCTACGGCTGGGATTACCTCCGGGCGATGGACTCTCCGAAATAAGTTTTTACGGATTGCCCGCCGCCGCGGTCCCGGCAATCTGCGGGACGTGAAAAAGACTTACGTCCTGGACACCAACGTACTGATTCACGATCCCGAGTCCCTGTTCAAGTTCGATGAGCACGTCGTCGCCGTGCCCGTCGAAGTCTTGTCCGAACTCGATCGTCTGAAGACCCAGCAAGGTCAGCTCGGCGCCAGCGCGCGTCGCGTGAACCGGGCCATCCGGGCGCTCTTCGAGAACCGCACGCTGAAGGAGATCGTCGACGGCGACCCTTCCAAGCCGGGCGCGCTGCACGCCGATCTCCGCGACGGAGGCGAGCTCCGCATCGTCATCAACGAAGCCCTGATCCGCGACCATTTCAGCGGCCCCAAGGCCGAACGCCTGCGCGCCGTTTTCATGCAGGTGGACGCCCCCGACCATCGCATCATCGCTTCCGCGATCTACCTCCGCGACACCACGAAGGGCCAGGTCATCCTCGTCACGAAGGACGCCTGCATGGCGCTCAAGGCCCAGGCCCTCGGGTTGGAGGTGCAGGATTACCGCAACGACCGCGTCGAGACCAGCGACGTCGGCGACTACCGTACCATCAAGGTCACCGCCGCCGCGATGCGCGATTTCCGCGAGCTCGGCCAGGTGCAGGTCAAGGTGAAGGAGGAGCCGCCGTTGCTGGTCAACGAATACGTGATGTTCACGTCCGACTCCTGGAGCGAGCCCGCCCGCCACCTCGGCGACGGCGCCTTCGTCCCTCTGGGCCTCTACCGCGAATTCATGTCGTCCGACAGCGGCGCCCGCAAAGGCCTGCAGATGCCCCGGGGCATGCGCGTCATCCCGAAGAACTTCGAGCAATGGATCTTCCTCGATGCCTTGCTCAACCCGGAGATCCGCCTGGTGACCTGCTTCGGGCGAGCCGGCACGGGCAAGACCTTCCTTTCGATCGCCGCCGCGCTTTCGCAGGTGCTGAGCGACTTCTCCCCTTACAAGAAGCTCTACGTGTCCCGCCCGGTCGTGCAGATCGGCAAGGACATCGGCGCCTTGCCCGGGTCCAAGGAAGAGAAGCTCTCCCCTTACATCCAGCCTTACTTCGACAACCTCGAGGTGCTGTTCTCCAAGAACGGCAACGCCGCCGCGACCCCGACCGCCAAGGAGGCCGTGGCGACCGACACGCAGCGTCGTCAGAAGAAGGCCCAGGCGATGAAGGCCCCGCAGCCGATCTTCGGTTCCCAGTTCCAGGCCATCAACCAGCCGCGTAAGCCCTACCAATGGCTCATCGACTCCGGCCTGATCGAGATCGAGGCCATGACGTTCATCCGCGGCCGTTCCATCGGTCACGCCTTCATGATCGTCGACGAGGCCCAGAACATGACCCCTCACGAGGCCAAGACGGTCATCACCCGTATCGGCGAAGGCTCCAAGGTCGTGCTGATCGGCGACCTTGACCAGGTCGACACGCCTTACCTCGACGGCAAGTCCAACGGTCTGATCCACACCCACGAACGCATGAAAGGGCACGCCATCACGGCCAATGTCCGCCTGCTCAGCGGGGTGCGCAGCGCCTTGTCCGAACTCGCCGCCCAGCTGATGTGAGCAACTTCCCGGTCCGCCCGGGCCGGGGCCGCTAGTCCGCACTTGCGGAGACCCTCCCGGGGCTTTCGCTCCTTTCCGTGGAGAAAGAGACCCCGATGCAGCGGCAGTACCGTGAATTCCGCGAGAAGCTCGCGGAAGGCACGATCCTTCTCTTCCGTCTCGGGGATTTCTACGAGGTCTTCGGTCAGGACGCCGAAATCGCCGCCAAGGTGCTTGGCCTGACGCTCACGA
>JBEDDU010000093.1:0-4631 GCA_041176065.1 Verrucomicrobiota bacterium
TATCCCCGTCGCGGCGATTCATCCACAAGAGGTGTGCCTTAGGTATGATGGCCTAGGAGTCAGACACAAGGGCAGCACGCGGTGCTGCCCCTACCTAATTAAGTTATGCCGGCTCCACCAAGATGCAGGGCATCCCGGCGGCGTCGGCGGCTTCCTTGCCGCGCGGGCTGTCTTCGATGACCACGCAATCGGCAGGCTTCAGGCCGAGGCGGTCCGCCGCGGCGAGGAAGAGGTCGGGGTGCGGCTTCGAACGCGCGGCGTCCTCGGCCGTGATGACGGCGTCGAAGAGATGCGTGATGTCGATGCGCTTGAGGGTCGTATGCACGTGGTCGCGGCGGCCGGCGGAGGCGACGGCGGTCTTGTGGCCGAGTCCGCGGACGTGGTGGACGACGGCGACGACTTCCGTGCGGGCGGTGACGTCCTTGGCCAAGTGCTCCTCGAGGAATTCATGGCCGTCGGCGAGCAGCTGGTCGACGTTGAGGTCGAAGCCGTATTCGGCCTTGAGGCGCTTGCAGGTGTCGACCGCGGACATGCCGCCCATCGAGCAGAAGAGGGGCCAGGGGAAGTCGAACGGCCGGCCGAGCTGCTTGCTGACGATGTGGGTCCAGCTGCGGTGGTGGATCCACATGGAGGCCGCGAGCGTGCCGTCGCAGTCGAAGATCCAGCCCGGACGGGAGAGCAGGGCCGGGTCGAAGGGAATCATCTGGGACATGGCGATCAGCGCATGCCGGGGAAACCGCCGCCGGGGAAGCCGCCGCGGCCGCCGCCCATCTGGCCCATGCGGCGCATGAGCTCCTTGCCCTTGCCGCCCTTCATCATGCGCATCATCTCGCGCATCTGGGAGAACTGCTTGATCAGCGCGTTGACGTCGCTGACCTGGGTGCCGGAGCCCTTGGCGATGCGGAGACGGCGGGAGCCGTTGAGGATGTCGGGGTTGCGACGCTCCTTCTTGGTCATCGAGAGCACGATGGCTTCGGTCTTGGCGAGATGTTTCTCTTCCTTGGCGCCGACCTGGATGCCGCCCATGCCGGGCATCATCTTCATGATGTCGCCGAGCGGCCCCATCTTCTTCATCTGCGACATCTGCGCGAGGAAGTCCTCGAGGTCGAAGTCGGCCTTCTTCATCTTCTCGGCCAGGCGCTCGGCTTCCTTCTGGTCGACGACCTCCTGGGCCTTTTCGACGAGGGAGACGACGTCGCCCATGCCCAGGATGCGCTGGGCCATGCGGTCGGGGTGGAAGGTGTCGAAGTCCGAAGACTTTTCGCCCGTGCCCATGTAGCGGATCGGGACGCCCGTGACCGTCTTCATCGACAGCGCGGCGCCGCCGCGGGCGTCGCCGTCGAGCTTGGTCAGGATGATACCGGTGAGGGGCGTGGATTCGTGGAACTTGGCGGCCACGTCGACGGCCTGCTGGCCGAGCGCGGCGTCGGCGACGAGGAAGACTTCGTGCGGCTGGAAGGCGTCCCGCACGCGTCGGACTTCTTCCATCAGATCGCCGTCGATCTGGAGGCGGCCGGCGGTGTCGACGATGACGAGGTCCGCGGCGGCGGCTTCGGCGTCCTTGACCAGGCGGCCCACCATGGCGGCGACGTCGGTCGCGGCGCGGTCGGCGCGGAAGTCGAAGCCTTCGTTCTTGGCGAGGGTCTCGAGCTGGTCGATGGCGGCCGGGCGGCGCAAGTCGGCGGCGACGAGGGAAGGCTTACGGATGCCTTCCTTCTTCACGAGGTGCTTGGCGAGCTTGGCGGCGCTGGTGGTCTTGCCGGAGCCCTGGAGGCCGACGAGCAGCACGCGCAGCGGGCGGCGGGGGTCGATCGGGCGTTCGCCTTCGCCGAGGAGCTTCGTCAACTCGTCGGAGACGATCTTGACGGCCATCTGGCCCGGGTTGACGGACTCGATGACCGCCTGACCGAGGCAGGCGACCTTGACGCGTTCGGTGAAGTCCTTCGCGACCTTGAAATTGACGTCCGCGGACATCAGCGCCGAGCGCACCTCGGTCAGCGCCGGGGCGATGTTCTCTTCGGAGAGCTTGGAGAGCCCCCGGAGGTCGCGGAGGGCCTTGGTAAGTTTGTCGGTGAGGTTGGCGAACACGGGATGGGAAGGAGAACGGAGACGACGGGGAAAGGCAAGAAGGGTGAAGGGAAGGGCTTGGGCCAGGGCTATGGCTAGGGCTGGAAAACAAAGATAGGCTGTCAGATATCGGCTGATCGCTAGCCCTGGCTCTGGCCCCGGCCCTAGCCCTATTCCGTCAAACAACTTTTGCTTTCGGGGCGATTAGCCCTCTTTTTGACGGAATGGAAATCCTCATCATGGGCTGCGGTACGTCGCAGGGCTGTCCCTTGCCCGCCCATGACAATCCGGGGCTGGATCTGCAGAACGAGCGTAACTGGCGCGCCCGGACGAGCATCCATGTCGTCATCGAGGGCCATCACGTGCAGGTCGACGCCGCGCCGGAGTTCCGGACGCAGTGCCTGAAGTATGACGTCCGGGAGGTCGATACGTTCATCCTCACCCACGGCCACGCCGACCACGTCCTGGGCATGGACGATCTTCGCCAGTTCTGCACCAACAAGGGCGGGGCGGCCATCCCGGTGTATTCCACCGAAGTCGGCCTCGAGCGCATCAAGGCGATCTTCCCTTACGCCGTCGGCAAGCCGCAGGCCTCGGGCTACGTGTCGCTGGGGCTGAATCTCATGCCGTCCAAACTGACCCTGCCCGGAGGCGGCATCATCCGTTCGACGCTGCTGCCGCATGGCAACGAGTCGACGCTGGGACTTGTCTTCGAAGAGCCTTCGACCGGCGCGAAGTTCGCCTATTACACCGATTGCCGGGCCATGACGGAGAAGTCGCTCGAGCTGGGCGAGCACGCGGACCTCGCGATTCTCGACGGACTGCGCCCGAACCCGCACCCGACGCACATGACGGTCGACCAAGCCTGCCAGGCCGCGCACGACCTGCGGGCCAAGCGGGCGCTGCTCACGCACATGACTTTCCAGGTCGATTACGACACCTACACGGCGAAGCTGCGTGAGACGCACCCGAAGGTCGGCCTCTGCTACGACGGCCTGCGGATCGAACTCGGCAAGTGAGCGGGCACGAAAAAGGGCGCCGGTCGGGCGCCCTTGATCTCGCGCTCTGAGCCAGGCTCAGAGTTCGGTGATGACGATGTTGCGGAACCAGCAGGGGTCGCCGTGCTCGGTGAGCATCAGCTTGCCGTGGCCGGGGCCGAAACCCTTCTTGTTCTTGAACTTGCTCTTGGCGATCGCGGCCTTCCATTCCTCGGACTTCGTGTCGGCCGAGGAGCTGAGCTTGCCGTTGAGGTAATGCTCGATCTTGCCGTCCTTCACCACGACGCGGCTCTGGTTCCATTCGCCGATGGGCTTCTTCGCCTTGTCCTTGGCGGAATCGACGATGTCGTAGATCGAACCCGTGTTGTGGCTGCCGCCGCGGAGGCCGTCCGGATGGCCGTCGTCGTCGATCATCTGGTATTCGACGCCGAGCCACTCGCCCTTGCCCTTGGCGTCCTTGATCTCGGTGACCCAATATTTGATGCCGTTGTTGCCCTTGGCCTCGAGGCGCCATTCCCAGGTGAGTTCGAAATTCGTGTACTCCTTCTTGGAGATCAGGGCGCCGGTGCCCTTTTGGACGGCGAGATGGATGACGCCACCTTCCTGGGTCTGCCAGCCGCCGGCCGGAGCGCCGCCCTTGAGGTCGGTGAAGTCGGCGAGGGTGAGGGTGACCTTTTCGCCGGCATAAAGGGAGCCGGTGGCGAGCAGGGCGAGGAGGAGGGATTTCATGGGGAGATGCAGGTTATGGGAGGTTTCTGGGGTGATTTGAAGTCCGTAATCGACGCTCAGGGGATGACCTTGAGTTCCTTGAGCCAGAGCAGGGATTCCGCCTGCCACTTGTCCCAGGACGGCCCTTTGTAGCCGTTCAGGCCGTGGCCGCCGTTGGGGAGTTCGATGAGGCGGGTAGGCAGGCCGGCCTTCTGCTGGGCGGCGTAGAACATGCGGCTGTTCTCGATATCGACGACCTTGTCATCGATCGCGTGCGCGAGGAACGCAGGCGGGGACGCCGCCGTCACGTGCTTCTGGGTCGAGAAATATTCGGGCAGACCCGCGGCGGGCGTCTCGCCCATGAGGTTCTTCTTGGAGCCGCGGTGCACCCCGACGTCCATACTGATCACCGGGTAGATCAGGATCGAGAAGTCAGGCCGGCTGCTTTCGCGCGCGATCGCGTCGGTGGTCTTTCCCTCGCCGAGGTCGAAGTGCACGGTCGCGGTCGAAGCCAGGTGGCCGCCCGCGGAGAAACCGATGATGCCGACTTTCTTGGGGTCGACCTTCCATTTCGTCGCGTTCGCGCGCACGGTGCGGAGGGCGCGCTGGGCGTCGAGGAGCGGGACGTAAGGACGTCCGGCCGGCAGGCGATACTCGAGGACGATGCCCGCGATGCCGTGCGCGTTGAGCCAAGCCGCGATGCCGTGGCCTTCGCCCTTGGTGACGAGTCCGCCGTAGCCGCCGCCGGGGCAGATGACGAGCGCGGCGCCGTTGGGGTTTTCCGGCAGATGGACGGTCAGCTTCGCCTTGGAGGAGTCGGAGAACTTCCCGTCGCCTTCGGGGGCCTCGCCGTTCCAG
>JBEDDU010000094.1:0-3469 GCA_041176065.1 Verrucomicrobiota bacterium
TCGTAAAGGTTCGGTTCACTTGGCCTTGTCCATCTCCTCGGAGTCGAGGGTCATGGAGATGTCGCCGTTGGGACGGAGCAGGACGGCGGCGAACTGGTTCTCGGAGGCGACGTCGATCGCCGCCCGGCCGGCGCCGGTGTTACGCACCGACCCCAAGGCGAGGACGAGCACGGTGCGGCCGAGGTGATTGGAGGCGCCCGAGCCCTGCAGCTCGACGTAGTACCACTTCTTCGGGTTGAAATCGGTGCCCATGGCCGCGAGGGCCATCGGCTGCGAAGTCGGGGCGTAGGTCATGACCGGCGGATTGGAGGCGGGCTGATCCTGGGTGCTCGGCGTGATGTTGTCGGCGACCTGGCCGACGTTGCTGCGACGCGTGCCGGCCGCGACCGTCAGCTGCATCGAGGTGCCGACGTCCGCGGCGGGCGGGACGAAGACGACGCCCGAAGGCAGCATCTGCGGGGGCTCCGGCGAGTACCACTTGTAAGGCAGGGACGAAGTGTTGGTGATCGACGCGGGGTTGTTGGCCCCGAGGTCGGCGGAGCTCACGCCGCCGACGGCCAGCACGACCTGGCGGAGATGGTTCACCTCGTCGTCCGGGTCGTTGAGGATCAGGAGACGATAGCGCGGCGCATGGGTGATCCCCGTGCCGCCGGGACCGCGGTTCATCAGCGCCATGGCGCGCAGCGTGCGGATCGAGGAACCCAGCATGCGCTGGCCGGCGGCCAGACCGCCGCCGTCGCCCGCGTTCAACCCCAGGAACAGGGAGGAGATGAGCAGGATGATCGTGATGACGACCAGGAGCTCGACCAAGGTGAAGCCCTTGCGGGCGAGGGAACGGGCGGACATTATTGGATGGCGAAGACCTGCGCGAAATCGGAGGCGCCGAGGCCATCGTAGGACTCGAAGTCGTCGGCGAGGTCGGTGGTGTAGATGATGATGCGGGCGGGGAGGCCGGCGGCGGTCGACATGTTGCGAAGCTCGTCAGGCAGGGACACGGCGCCGCCCGGAGGATTGATGTTCCGGATGCTGGTGTTGTTGTCGGTGTCGAAGATGACGCGGATGCGGCGGTTGCCGAAACGGTCGACCAGGCGGCTGGCGTCGCTGAAGTTGGTCGGGTCTTCGAAATCATCCCGGCCGAAGGCGACGAATTCCTCGGCGTTGCGGTTGAGGGCGCGACGGTCGGCGACCGAAAGGGCGGTGCCCGTCGGCTGGCGGCCGGAAAGCGCGCGCACGAACTTGCCGTTCACCGCCTGATCCTCGAGGAGATGGAGGGTATCGGCGTTGGTCACGTAAGTGCTGCCGATGTTAGGGTAGAAGCCGTAGGTCTGCTTGTAGCGGGCCAAGGCGCTGGCCCACTGGGAGAAGGCGGTCTGGGCCGAAGACTGCCGGGCGCGCTTGCGGATCCCCCCGATGGCCGGGAACAAGGCGGCCGCCAGGACGCCGATGATGGCGATGGCGGTCAGCAATTCGATCAGGGTGAAACCGGGACGACGACGGGAGCTCATGGAAAGCGGGGTGGACTGGGGGGACTTCATACTACGCCCCACCCCGCTGGCTTGAACAGCCAAAACCCTCGGTCAGCGGATGGTCACGAAGCAGGCCAAGGCGAAGGCCGTCGGCACCAGCGCCCATAAAGCGAGGCGCAAAGGCGAGACTCCCGGCCCGAAATGGCGGGCCAGGATGGATTGGCCCGCGGGATTGGGGGCGTTGGCGATCACGGTCAGCCCCCCGCCGGCCAGGGCACCGGCCACCACGGCATGCCGGAGCGCCTCCGCCTCCGCCCCGGGCAGCCCCAAGGCAGGCACCTGGGCGGCGAGGTAGGTGATCGCGGCGTTGTCGTTGAAAGACGTGAGGACCGTCGAGACCGCCATGAGCGCCCCTTCGTTGAGCCTCATGATGACGGGCGAGATCCACCAAGCCTGCAGGCCGCCAAGGACGACCAACCCGGCGAGGAAGAAGCCTACCAGCAGCGGTCCGCGGAGCCGGACCGGATCCTGCCACTGAGGCGTGGCCACGGTGAAGGCGAGGAAGACGAGGAACCCGCCGAGCATCAGGATCGGACGATGACCGGCGAGCATGGTGACCGTCCAGACCATGAGGGAAAGGTGGACCACCGTGACCCAGGCCGGGATGGCCTCCCGGGCTTGCCCGCCCGTCGCTTCGGCCTTCAGGCCCGCGAGTTCCTTGCGGAAGACCAGCAGGTAGGTCAGGTTCGAGGCGAGGATCGAGGCGACCGCGGCCCAGCCGTAATGCGCGAAGACGTCCGCGGTCGACCAACCCCACTTGCCGGCCACCATCACGATGGGCGGAGCGGCGAAGTTCGTGAGCGCGCCGCCGACGGAGATGTTCACGAAGAGCAAGGCCAAGGTGGCGTACTTGAGCCGCTCGCTCGGACGCAGGGCGTAGAACTGGGAAGAGAGCAGCAGCGCGCCGATGGTCATCGCGGCGGGCTCCGTGATCAGCGAGCCGAACAAGGGCGCCAGCGTGAGGATGACGAACCAGCGGGCCGCCGTGCCGTCCCCCAGCAGCCAGGCGACGCCGCCCAGCAGCCGGGCCGCCAAGGCCATGACCGGCCGGGCCGCGGCGAGCGTCATGATGACGAACACGAACAGGGGCTCGATGAACTTGGAGGCTCCGGCCGGCGGCACGCCGGCGAGGGCGGCCGCATAGTCGCCGGTCTCCACGTAACGACAGGCGAAATCCCACCCCTTGCCCGGCCAGGCGATCAGCAAACCGAAGAGCACGAAAGTCCAGATGCCGAAGACGGCTTCGACTTCGCCGAGCAGGTGCATGATCGCGGCCTTCAGGGAGGATGACTCGCCGCGGTCGTTGACCGGCGCGCGGCCCTCGCGGACCTCCTCGCGGTGGGCCTCCTCCAGCTTATGGGCGGCCCGCGCGAAGATCGGCGCGACGAAGGCGTGCAGGATCGCCAACCCGAACACTACGGAGGCGGCCAGGAGGAAACCATCCTGGCGCACGGCGGCGGTGAGCTGCGTCCATAGGTCGGGAGTCGTCGGCATGTCCCGACGAAAACAGGCTCCCGCCGGTTGGCAACCTCCGCCGACGCCTACCGCTTCGCAGGAGTGTCCGGCCGGGCTCCGCCCAAGGCCCGGATGAGGTCCACCTGGGCCGTGATCCGCGCCAGCCGCACCTCCGCCACCGCGGCCGAGGACTCCGCCTGCTCCCGGCGGGCGACGAGCAGTTCGGCCGGGCCGGCCTGTCCGGCTCCCTGCCGGGCTTCCGCCACCCGGAACGCCTCGAGGGCCGCCTTGGCCCGGCGTTCGGCCGCCCGCGCCGCCGAGGCGGTCTCCCGGACGTCGACCAAGGCGTCCCGGACTTCGCGGAACGCATTCAGGACGGCCTGCTCATAAGCCGCCGCCGCCTGGTTACGGACGGCCACCGCGGCGTCCACGCGCGCGGCGCCGCGACCGGCGTCGAAGACCGGCAGCTGCATGCCCAGACCCAGCGC
>JBEDDU010000095.1:0-5679 GCA_041176065.1 Verrucomicrobiota bacterium
CCCTCACCCGCGCGGTCCCGGGCGGCAAGCTCGCTGAAATCAACCAGCGGATCGGTCGACCAGTAGGCACGACGGTCCCGCAAGCCGTCGACTTCCTCGTCGCGCTGATCGGCGACGCCTCTGTTTCGTCCGGCTCGGTCCGATACCTCGCATCCTTCTAAGTGCCATCCTGGTTGCTCGATCGAATCCTTGGCTACTCCGCCAAGCCCGCCTTCGCCGGCGAAGCCGGAGTCGTGACCTATGGGGAACTGCATGCCCTCGTCGGCAAGGCGCGCGCCGCGCTTGCGCAGCTCCGGCTCGATCGCCCGACCGCGATCGGGCTGGTCGGCGAACACGGGCCCGCCTCCATGGCTTGGCTCCTCGTTCTCGCCGAAGCCGGCCACTTTGTCGCCCCGCTTTCGGGCAAAGCGGCCGAGCACCCCGCGAAGCTCGCGGTCATCCACGCACAATGGGTCGTGGTGGTCGAAGGGCTGGAGTGGAAGCTTCTTCCTCGGGTCGATGAGCCTTCGAATCATCCGCTGTTCGCGCAGCTGCGCGCGCAGGGAGCCCCGGGCCTCATCCTCTTCTCGAGCGGGACTAGCGGGGCGCCTAAGGCCATGGTCCACGACTTCGGGAAACTATTGGCCTCCTATGAGTCCCGTCGCGAAAGCGACCTCGCGATGCTGGCGTTACTTGGCTTCGACCATATCGGGGGGCTGAACACGCTGTTCAATGCTTTGGCGGCAGGCTCACTGCTGGCTGTGCCGGCATCTCGTTCACCTGCCGACGTCGCTGCCACGATTGCCCGCCACCGCGTCGCCATCCTCCCCGCATCGCCCACCTTCCTGAATCTCCTCCTCACCTCAGGACTGGTTGGAGATCTCGCCTCCCTGCGTGTCATCACCTATGGCACGGAGCCGATGCCGGAAAGCCTGCTGACCCGGCTCAAGGCGGCCTTCCCGCGCGTGCGCTTCATCCAGACCTTCGGCACGAGCGAGACCGGCATCGTCCGGACCTCGAGTCCCGAGGGTGATTCGACCTATCTCCGCTTCGAAGACCCGAAGCTCGCCTGGAAGATCGTCGACGACGAGCTCTGGCTGCGGAGCGCGACGCAGATCGAGGGCTATCTCAACGCCGGCAACGAACGCTTCACCGCGGACGGCTGGTTCCGCACCGGCGACCGGGTCGAGCAGGGGCCTGACGGCACGTTACGGGTCCTCGGCCGCATCGGCGAACTGATCAACGTCGGCGGCGAGAAGCTCATGCCCGCCGAAGTCGAATCGGTCGTGCTGTCCGTTCCGGGCGTGACCGATTGCCGCGTCCGCGGCGAACCTAACGCGCTCACCGGGCAGACCGTGGTCGTGGACGTCGTCGCCTCGGTCGCGGACCACGAAGCCTTGCGCGCCGCCATCCGCGCCGCCTGCCGCGAACGCCTCGCCCGCCACAAGACCCCGACCCGCGTCACCTTCGTTCCCTCCGTCAGCGGAGAGAGGATGAAGAAGACGAGGTAGGGACAGCACCACGTGCTGTCCTACGTGCAAAAGTGCAAACCGGCCTGCGGCCTGTGCAAAGGTGCAAACGTGAAGACACATCAGTGCTAGAGCCAGGGCTAGGGCTTGGGCCAGGCCGCTGAACGGTGGCCGCAAGGTAGGGGCGAGACTACGTCGCGCCCTATAAGCCCGATCAACTCGTCTCCGTCTCATTCAGCCCTAGCCCCAGCCCTAGCCCCAGCCCTGGCCCTAAGCCCACCTTTGCACTTTTGCACAGGAGCTCCGCTCCGATTTGCACCTTTGCACTGCCTTTAGCCCGATCCTCCAGTCCTCCAGCCCTCCGGCCCTCGAGCCCTCGTTAAATTGGACTCCCTCATCCCCTACTTCCTCTTCGACCTCGGCGTCGTCATCGCGGTCGTCGTCCTGATGTTCCGCCGCATGGCGTTCTGGCATCCGCTGACGGCCTACCTCCTGTTCCACCTCTACAGCTTCACCTACCGGCTCTTCCAGATCCTGGGCGGCGCCCCGCTGATGTATGCCGGCCAGGCGAACGCCGAAGCCATCACTCCGGAAGAGGTCAGCCGGGCGATGCTTTGGGCCGACGGCGGGCTGCTGCTCTTCGTCGCCGCCTCCTGGTGGGCGCATAAGGTCTTCGAGGCTAAGGCGGACCGTCCGGTCGAGCGGCGCGTGCTCAATCTCAACATCGCCAAGGCCGTCGGCCTGCTCTGTCTGCCGCTCGGGGCGTATTTCTTCTACGTCGTCAAGACGACGGGCTTCGTCGCTTCTATCGACTCTGCATCTACCGGTTATGTTCAGGTCGTGTCAATGTGGCCGATCGGGGTACTCGGACTCTTGATCTTCGCCTTCGGCTTCCGTTGGCACCTGCTCGCCCTGACCGCCTTTTTCCTCGGGGCGGTGGCCTTGCAGGGCTACCACCGGTTCATGCTCATCCTGCCGCTACTTTATTTCGCGGCCCTGTATCTGCAGACCCATCGTCGCCGTTGGCCGAATATCCTGATCATCGTCGGGGCCCTTTTCGTCGGTATGGTCTTTCCTCGCCTCAAGTATATCGGCCAGGCTTTGCAGTATGGGGATACCCAAGAAGCGATGGCCCAGTTCGCGCAGGCCTTCGTCAAAGACAAGAAAGGCTACGGCGAAATCGCCGCCACCGAAGACTTCCTCGACCAGTTTGCGGGCGGGCTATCCTTGGTCGACACCAATGACCGTAAGTTCTGGGGCTCGACCTATCTGGCGATCGTCACCTTGCCCGTGCCCCGCGCCTGGTGGCCGGAGAAGCCGGGCCTGGCGGACCACCTGCAGGAGATTTCCACCTCCGGTCGCCGTTACGATATCGAAGGCCGCATCCTGACCTACCTCGGCGAGGCCTACGCCAATTTCGGTTATGCGGGCCTGCTCCTGATTCCCTCTTTGTTGGGTTACCTGCTGACGGCGGCCTGCCTGCGGGCGACCAGCGGCCCGATGCTCCGCCTGAGTCGTTATCTGTATCTCGTCTTCTTCATGGCGCTGGTCCAGACGTTCCGCGACGGCCTGCTCTCCATCTTCGTCTTCACCATCGTGCACAACATGCCGATGTTGTTCACCTGGATCCTGCACTCCATCCCCGGCTTCGCCATTAAATCCATGGATCGTCCGCCCGCGGATCCGATGGCGTTGGAGGAAGAGGCAGACGCCTGAACAAGGCGTCTGTGCAAAAGTGCAAATCTGCCTACGGCCTGTGCAAAGGTGCAAATGTGAAGACATATCAGGGCTAGAGCCAGGGCTAGGGCTTGGGCCAGGCCGCCGAACAGTGGCCGCAAGGTAGGAGCGAGACTACGTCACGCCCAATAAGCCCCATTAACCAGCCTCCGCCTCTTCTAGCCCCAGCCCTGGCCCTGGCCCTAGCCCCAGCCCTCAAAAACACCTTTGCACTTTTGCACAGGAGCCCTGCTCCGATTTGCACCTTTGCACTGCACTAGTCCAGCCCTCCATTCAGTCCTCTCTCCATTTCGTGCCCCCCATCCGTCACATCGTCTACGAATGCCTTCCCGGTGCTTATGCCGGAGGTGTGCAGAAGATGGTGTTCGAGCTGGCGGGCGCGCAACGTCGGCTGGGCGCGGACGTCGAGATCTGGACGCCGGATGCGATCCGCGCGGGCTCGACGGAAATCCATGACGGCCTGCCGATCCGCTATTTCTATCCGGACCCGCTCTTCGGCCTCGCCCGTTCCTATCGCCTGCGTCGGGAAATCGATACATTGCCGAAAGAGGCGATCCTGCACGCGCACAATACCTTCAACCCGTTGAACGTCCAGGTCGACGAGGCCGCCGCGGCCCGCGGCCTCAAAGTCTTCTTCAACCCTCACGGCGCCCTCGACCCGGCTTTGTTCTCTGGCTGGGATTTCAAATCGGTCAAAAAACGCCTCTACATCCGCTTCTTCACCCGCCCGAAGTTGAATCGGGCCACCGGCGTCTTCGCGCTCACCTCCTTGGAGAAAGCGCAGCTGATCTCGCTCGGTATCACCTCGCCGATCCACGTCCTTCCGAACGGCATCCGGGCGGTGGCCGTCTCTTCGCGTGAGGCGGGTCTCGCCTTGCGGGCGCGTCATGGCCTTGGCCCGGACGACCGGGTCGCGCTCTTCGTCGGCCGCATCACGGTCAAGAAGCGCCTCGAAGACATCATCCGGGCCATCGCCGACCTGGACGCGCATCTGTTCATCGCCGGCAATCCCGATGCCGAGCATGGCTACGCGGCGATGCTCCGCGCCGTGGCCGCCGGCGCCGGCTGCGCGGCGCGGGTCCATTGGCTCGGCTTCCTGGACGAAGCCTCGAAGGCCGCCGCTTACGCCGCCGCGGACTGTTTCGTCCACGCCTCCGAATCCGAAGGCATGGCGCTCGCGATCCTCGAGGCGATGTCCGCCGGCTTGCCGGTGATCGCCACGCAAGGTTGCTACATGGCCGAAGCCGCCCGTGCGGGCGCGCTCGTCGAATGCGCATCCGGACCCGCAGCGTTGACTGCGGCGTTACGTCCGTTGCTCGCGGATTTGGATCTCGCGCGGGAGCAGGGCAGGAAAGGGCAGGCGTATGTCGCCCGCGCGCACGACTGGGCGAACCTCGCGCGACGTTCCGTGCAGATCTACGCCGGGGAGGGGGCTCAGGCCTGACCATGTGCGGGATCGCCGGATATGTCGGTCGCTTCCAGCCGGACTTGCTCGGGCGGATGAACCACGCCCAAGGCCATCGCGGTCCGGACGGCAGCGGACAATGGCATGATGCCGACGCCGGACTGGCGCACGTGCGCCTCGCCATCCTCGACCTTTCGACCAACGGAGCCCAGCCGATGGCGGATGCGGCCGGCAAGGTCATCGTCAGCTTCAACGGCGAGATCTATAATTACCGGGAACTCCGCGCCGGACTCGAGCGTGACGGCGTCGTCTTCCGCGGCGGGAGCGACACCGAAGTCCTCGCCAACCTGCTCGCGCGCGAGGGCCGCGCCTGTCTCCCTCGGCTGAACGGCATCTTCGCCTTCGCGGCCTGGTTCCCGGCCGAGCGCAAGCTCCTGCTTGCGCGTGATGCCGCCGGCGTGAAGCCGTTGTATTGGACCACGACGCCCGAAGGCCGACTCTTCGCGTCCGAGCTCAAAGCCTTCCGCGGCATCACCGGAGTCGACTGGTCCCTCGACCCTGCCGCCGTCTCGGCTTATCTCACCTTGCTCTACGCGCCGGGCGAACTCACGCCGGCGAAAGGCGTGCGCAAGCTGACGCCAGGTTCGTATCTCGAATGGACCGCCGACGGGAAGACGCAGGCAGGCTCGTTCGTTGCGCCGCATTACTCGGCCGAGATCCAGCCCTTCACCGATCGACAGGCCGCCGAAGCCTGCCGACATTATCTCGGTCAGGCCGTGCGTCGTCAGCTGGTCTCCGACGTCCCGCTGGGCGGCTTCCTTTCCGGGGGCGTTGATTCTTCTGCCATCGCGCACTTCGCCTGCGCCGAGCTGCGCGACGCCAAGCGATACCCGTGCTTCACCGTCGGGTCCGCCGACCTGGCCGGACTCGCGAGCGAAGGGTTCGCCGAAGACCATCCTTACGCCGAGCTCATGGCCCGACGACTTGGCGTCGCGCAGCTCGGCGCAGGCGAAGTGCGCGATGGCAGAAGAATCAACGCCCCCGGAAAGGAAGCCGCCCAGCGGGACGTCGGAGACCAGCTGACGACGC
>JBEDDU010000096.1:0-4799 GCA_041176065.1 Verrucomicrobiota bacterium
GGCTAGGGCCAGGGCTAGGGGTAGGTGATTTTGGTAGGGACAGCACCACGTGCTGTCCTTGCTTGTTTTATCGGCTCAAACGGAAACCGGAGACCGGATGATTGGCTGGGGCTGTTATTTCGGGTCTCAGGTCTCAGCCGTCGGGTTTCTGGTCCAGGTATTCAGGTTCGGGTGCTGGTCCCGGGGCTGACTCCCGAACCTGAACCTGAACCCGTACCAGTAGCTGAGACCTGAGACCCGATATTTATCCGCCACATCCTTGCCGGTTTCCGGTCTCCCATTGCTCTCTGTTTTCTTCCCGCAGGGAAGGGTGGTTTGACTCTCTCTGGCCCTAGCCCTAGCCCTGTCTCTAGCCCTATTCTATCCCATGCTCTCCCGCCGTCGTTTCCTGGAATCCGCTTTCGTGGCGGCCATCGCCGCCTCGCTCGGCGCCGCGGAGGGCAGGCGCGCCCCGCGGATCGTGCTGCGTTCCTCCTGGCAGACGGTGAACATCGGCGACATCGCGCACACGCCGGGCATGCTGACTTTGCTCGAGAAGTATTTCCCTGAAGCCGAGGTCACCCTCTGGCCTTCCAACGTCGAGAACGGCGTGAAGGAGATGCTCTCCGCCCGTTTCCCGAAGCTGAAGTTCGTCGGTCCCAAGCCCGATGTCGCCAAGCTCTACGCCGAGAACGATTTCCTGCTGCATGGGTCCGGTCCTTCGCTCGTGGGCGAGAAGCAGGTGGCGATGTGGCGTAAGCAGGGCCCGAAGCCCTACGGCGTCCTCGGCATCACCCAGGGCAAGCCGACGTCGGAGACGGCCGAGGTCCTCAGCGGCGCCCAGTTCGTCTATTTCCGTGATTCGGTCTCGCTCGAGACCGCCAAGGCCGGCGGCGTGAAGTGTCCGGTGATGGAGTTCGGTCCGGACGGCGCGTTCGCGACCGACCTGCGCAACGAGGAGAAGGCCGAGGCCTTCCTGCATGGATGGGGCCTCGAGCGCGGCAAGTTCCTCTGCTGCATCCCTCGTTACCGCAATACCCCCTATTGGCTGATCAAGAAGGACCGCCCCTTCGATCCCGTGAAGCAGAAGCGCAACGACGAGCTCAAGGAGCATGACCATGCGCAGCTGCGCGCCGCGATCGTCGCGGTGGTCAAGCAGACCGACCTCAAGGTGCTCATCTGTCCCGAGGACCAGACCCAGATGGCCTTGGGCAAGGAGATGCTTTACGACAAGCTGCCCGACGACGTGAAGGACCGCGTGGTCTGGCGTCAGGATTACTGGCTCACCGACGAGGCCCTCAGCGTCTACGTCCGCAGCGCCGGACTCTTCGGCAACGAGATGCACTCGCCCATCATGTGCGTCGGCAACGGCATCCCGGCCATCGTGTGCCGCTGGGCCGAGCAGACTTCGAAGGGTAACATGTGGAAGGACATCGGCCTGCATGAATGGCTCTTCGACCTCGACGACGAGCCCCAGCTCGCCGGCATCGTCCCCGCCGTGCTCGCCATCGCCCAGGACCCCGCCGCCGCGAAGGCGAAGGTCCTCAAGGCCCAAGGCGTTCTGCGTGAGCGTCAGTCCTCGGCCATCGGCCGCGTCCGCAAAGCGGTCAGCTAAGCCCGCTTACTTCTTGGCCGGAGCCTTCGGCTTAGGCTGTTCGGCGAGCATGACCGTCACGGCCGGGGTCGGCGCGTCCGTGTCCGCGAAAGCGTTGTAGGCCTGCTGGAAGGCCGCGGCGTCGCGCACGTCCCCTTCGGCGATCAGCCACTTGTAGCGCAGCTTGAAGGGGGATTCCGGCGTCGCCACGCCTTTCGGGAAGGCACCGAAGCGGCCATAGTCGCGATAGGCCGAGAAGGCCGTGTCCTTCGGGTTGGAAGGGTGGTTGAGGAGCAGGGCGGTGAAGGTCTTGCCTTCGATCGTGAAGATCTCGGCGACCCAGGTGAGGTCGCGCACCTTGTGGATGAGGACGTCCTTGCCGGGGTAGACGTAGGTCGTCTTCGTGCCGTCGATCTTCTCCGAGGGGCGGAACTGCGCGCCCGCGTGCTCGGGGTCGCCGTCGATCTTGGCTTCGCCCTGGTCGGGCTTCAGCGCGGACTTCATCTCGATGCCGAGATAGAAGGGCGCGGACGCCTTCGTGAAAGTGAAGGCGCGCTCCTCGTTCAGGATCGGCATGGCGGCGGCGCCGGCACCTTGCCAGTCGATCGAGGCCACGAAGCCGGAGTCCGTCGGCTTGATCGCGGTGACGACCTGGTCGCCGCCGGTCATGTGCCAGCGGTCGAAGTTCCTGCCGCCCACGTTGATCTTCGCGAAACCGAGCATGATGCCGCGGTGGTGGGTGAAGTTGAAGCCCGGGCCCTTGGTGAGGCGCAGGGCACCGCTGGGGTCGAAGACGTGAAGGTAGGGCTTGTAGTTCTCCAGGCGCTTGGCCGGGGTGCTGACGTCGTGGGACATCATGAAGCGGGCGACGACCTTGCCGTCCTGGGTGACGTCGACGGCTTCGTTCGGGGTCACCTTGATGTCGGCGCCGAAGGCCGGGACGAAGGCGAGCAGGGCGAGGAGGGTGGGGCGCATGGGCTGAGCAAAGCGGACGGACGTCTTTTTACAGCAAAAACCTTCCCTCCTCGGCTTCATATGTTTCTTATCGGGGAAACCCCATGAAGGCGCTGTTCCGTTCGTTCGTCCTCCTGATGCTCGGCCTGACGGCGGCCTTCGCCGCCGAGGAGGTGCTGTCGGACAAGTCCTCGATGACGAAGATCATGGGGCTGTACCAGAAGGTCCTGGCCGGCGCCCAGAAGAACCCGCCGGCTCCGGGCTCCGTCATCTGCATCGGCAGTTCGCACATGCAGTTCTGGAAGAGCGCGCCGGCCGACCTCGCGCCGCTGACGGTGCGTAACTTCGGCGTCGGCGGGAGCCGTATGTCCCATGCCGCCGAGCTCTTCGTCGATAACCTCGTCATCCCGTTCAAGCCGCGGGCGGTGATCCTTTACGAAGGCAGCAACGACATCAACGCCGGCGCCAAGCCCGAGGAGGTCCTCGCGAATTTCCAGAAGCTGCATCGCAAGCTCCACACCGCGCTGCCGGAGGCCCGCCTCTACGTGCTCAGCGTCGTGCCCAGCCCCGGCAAGCGTTTCGAGAAGATCACCGACCTGCGGAAGGCCAACGCCTTGATCGCCCAGGAATGCGCGTCGCAGCCTTGGATGAAGTTCATCGACATCACCGAGCCGCTGATCGGCGCGGATGGCAAGCCGCGGGCCGAGCTCTTCATCCCGGGTGACATCCATATGCTGCCGGCCGGCTACGCCGTGTGGAAGTCCGTCATCGCCCCCGTGGTCGTCCCGGCCGAAAAGCCTTACGAAGATGCCAAATAGCCAGACCTCTGATTTCAAACGTCGTCTCCGCCGAGAAATCGCCGGCTACTTCATCGTCATCATGTGCGCCTTGCCGATCCGGTTCTGGGTCATGTCGAAGTTCGAGGGCGCCGATGAAGGCTTCGGATTCTTCTGGAACCACTATCTCAGCGGCATCTCCCTCGGGCTCATCGGCGCCGTCTTCGTCTCCAAGCTTCGTCTGCGCTACAAGCTCGCCCTGACCTTCCTCCTGGTGGCGATCTGAGGTTCAGGCGTCCCGGCGGCCGACGTAGCCGATCAGCGCGGAAAGCCCTCGATGGGCGCTGCCTTCCTCGAGCGTGGCTTCGTAGGAGACGAGTTCGAGCGTGCGGAGGGCGGGGAAGGCCCCGTTCAGCAGGTCCTCGTCGTAGAGTCGGCTGGCGTCCTTGGGGCCGCCGGTGCCGTGGCTGAGCTGCTTGGGCGAGTAGCCGAGCAGATGCAGGTGGCCGCCTGGCAGCAACGCCTGCGCCATGCGGGCGAACAGGCGGGAGCGTTCCTCCGGGCCGGCGAACTGGATGAAGATCGCAACCACATGGTCGTAGCCTTGCCAGCAGGGCCAATCCTCCCATCCGCATACCTGCCGGAGGACCTGCACGCCCCGGCTGGCGTCAAGCGCCCGAGCCTGCCGGTCCCCCTCGGGGGCGATGTCGAAGGCGTCGACCTGCAGGCCCAGTCCGGCGAGCCAGGCGCCGTGGCGGCCGGAGCCGTCCGCGACCACCAACGCCTTTTGCCCGGGAAGGAAGCGGCCGCGGCGGCTGACCAGGAATGCGTTCGGTTCCTCGCCGAAGAGCGAGGCGGAGGCGACGTACCGGGCGTCCCATTCGCGGGCGGCCTCCTGGCTCATGCGACGAAAGGCCTGCGGCGGCGCAGCATGAAGTAAAGGACCGGGACCGCGATGCGGCTCACCAGCAAGGAGGCGATCTCGCCGAACATCAGGCTGATGGCGAGGCCTTGGAAGATCGGATCGGCGAGGATCACCGCCGCGCCCACGATGACCGCGAGGGCGGTCAGCAGCATCGGCCGGAAGCGGACCGCGCCGGCCTCCACGACGGCCGCGCGCAGGTCGCCGCCCGCGGCCAGGCGGAGTTCGATGAAGTCCACGAGGATGATCGAGTTGCGCACCACGATCCCCGCGCCAGCCATGAAGCCGATCATCGACGTCGCCGTGAAGAAGGCGCCCATGCCCCAGTGCGCCGGCAGGATGCCGATGAGCGAGAACGGGATGGCCGTCATCACGACGAAGGGCGTCACGTAATCGCGGAACCAGCCGACCATGAGCATGTAGATCAGCACGAGCACCGCGGCGAACGCCAGACCGAGGTCGCGGAAGACCTCGAGGGTGATATGCCACTCGCCGTCCCACTTGAGCGCCGGGGCGAGTTCCTGGTCAGGCATGCCGAGGTGATGGATGCGCAGCGTCGGCTCGAGCGTGCTCA
>JBEDDU010000097.1:0-3281 GCA_041176065.1 Verrucomicrobiota bacterium
GCGGGAAATAATTTCGGGTCTCAGGTCTCGGCTGTCAGGTCCCGGGTACGGGTTGCCTGGTTCAGGTACAGGTACGGGCCTGCGGATGACCGGGCCGGTCAGCCCTTCCTAAGGCCGATGCAAAGATTCCGGTCTTCGGTTTCCCTTTGAGTTAGTGAGCCGTATCGGGTGGCGGATACTATCCATTCAGGCCTCAATGCAGTCCTCTATTCAGTCATCAATCCAGTCCTCGACGCTTCACTGTGCGCAGGCCGTACCGGCGAGATAGCCGGTCGTCCAGGCGTTCTGGAAATTGAAGCCGCCGGTGACGCCGTCGACGTCGAGGACTTCGCCGGCGAAGTGAAGCCCGGCGCACTTACGGCTCTCCATCGTCTTGAAGTCGACCTCCGAAAGCTTCACGCCCCCGCAGGTCACGAACTCATCCTTGAACATGCTCTTGCCGTCGACCTTGAACTCGGCGGCCGTGAGCTGGCCGGCGAGGGCATGCAGGGATGGGTTGCTGACGTGGGCCCACGGGGTGGTGGTCGGGATGCCGGCGGCGATGACGAACCGTTCCCAGAGGCGTTGGGGCATGGCGACCGGGCTGAAGGTCGTGATCTGCTTGCGGGCGTTCTGTTCGCGGACGACCGAGAGCGCCTTGAGCAGGGTTTCGCGGGTGTGAGGCGGAACCCAGTTCAGCGTGATCGGGAAGACGTAATTCTTCTCGGCGAACTCGCGGGCGCCCCAGGCGGAGAGTTTGAGGATGCCCGGGCCGCTGAGGCCCGCGTGCGTGATGAGCACGGGGCCGTCCGTCTTCAGTTTGGTCCCTGGGGCGGTCACGACGACGTGCTCGACGGAGACGCCGGCGAGGTCGGTCAGCCGAGGGTCGGTGATGTGGAAGGTGAAGAGCGAAGGGACCGGCGGCACGATCGCGTGGCCGAAGGATTCGGCGATGGCCAGGCCGCCCGAGGATTTGTTGCCCCCCGTGGCGATGATGACGCGGTCGAAGGTCTCGGTCGCGCCCGTACCGAGGGTCAGTCTGAAGGATGCGGCTTCCTTGATGACAGAACGGACGGGGGTGGAGGTGCGGATGCCGACGGCTGCCTGGGAGGCGGCGTGCATCAGACAGTCGACGATCGTGGCCGAATCATCGGTCGTCGGGAACATACGACCATCCTCCTCGGTCTTCGTGGCGACTCCGCGCGAGGCGAACCATTCGATCGTGTCACGCGGCTGGAAGCGGTGGAAGGCGCCAAGCAGTTCTCGGCCGCCGCGGGGATATTTCTTCACCAGTTCGGCGGGTTCGAAGCAGGAGTGGGTGACGTTGCAGCGACCGCCGCCGGAGATGCGGACCTTGGAAAGAAGCTGGGGGGTGGCCTCGAAGAGGGTCACGATGCCGTCCTTGCCCAGCTTCTCGGCGCACGTGATCGCCGCGAAGAAGCCGGCGGCTCCTCCGCCGAGGACGGCGATGTGGCGGGTGGGGGGCATGGTCACCCGTATCAAGCAGACGGGTGACCGAGTATCGAGTATAGAGTATCGAGTATAGGGGCCGAACACTAGCTGGCACGTGGGCAAGGTGACATGGGGGCAAAAGAGGGCAGAACTCAGAGGGAGCACCAAAGGGAAGCCGGATAGTTGGCTGGGTGCATAAGGTAGGGGCGTGCGGCCCGCGCGCCCGAGGATGACCGAGCCGGTCATCCCTACCCATTTCAGTGAGCAGCGATTGTCGATTCAGCCCTCCATTCAGTCCTCAACGCAGTCCTCGACTCAGTCCTCCATTCTGCCTATCAAACCTCATGCCCCTGCTTCGTCTGCTTGCCGTCTGCGGCCTGGCCGCGTCTTCCGCCCTGTCCGCCACCGAGGAGGCGCGCTGGTTCAAGGGTAACCTCCATACGCATACCTATTGGAGCGACGGGGATGATTTCCCGGAGATGGTCGCCGACTGGTATAAGACCCATGGCTATGATTTCCTGGCGTTGTCGGACCATAACATCATCGCCGACCACGACAAGTGGCTGAAGGTACACAAGTCCAAGACCGGGGCCGTCGCCCTCGACGGTTATCTCAAGCGTTTCGGCAAGGACTGGGTGGTCGTCCGCGGAGAGGGTGACCAGAAGGAAGTGCGTCTGCGTACCTTGCCGGAGATCAAGTCGAAGCTCGAAGAACCGGGCCGTTTCCTGCTCATACCCAGCGAGGAGATCACGGACAAGAACGTGCACGTCAACGCGACGAACATCCAGGAGGTCATCCTGCCGGACAAGTCGCTTGATACCACCACCAGTCCGCAGATCATCAAGGCGCTCCAGCATGCCTTTGACGCCGTCCATGCGCAGAGGGTCCGGACCGGCGTGCCGATGTTCGCGCATCTCAACCACCCGAATTTCAAATGGGCCATCACGGCGGAGGAGCTCATGCAGATCGACCACGAGCAGTTCTTCGAAGTCTATAACGGGCACCCCACGGTCAACAACCCAGGCGATGAATTGCACGCCGGCACCGAGCGGGTCTGGGACATCGTCCTCGCCGAGCGCCTTGGGCATCTCGGCAAGCCTGTCATGTACGGGTTGGCCACTGATGATTCGCACAATTACCACAGCAGCAGTCCCAAGGCCAGCCTCTCGGGCCGGGGTTGGGTGATGGTGCGGGCCAAGGACCTCAGCGCATCGTCGATTGTCGCGGCGATGGAGAAGGGCGATTTCTATGCCTCGACCGGTGTCGAGCTAGCCGCCTTGAAGTCCTCCGGAGGAAAGATCGAACTCGAGGTCAAGGCGCAGCCCGGCGTCGAGTATGTCGTCGAATTCATCGGAACGCGCAAGGGTTACGACCGTAAGACCGTGGCCGTGAAGACGGCGGACGGCAGCGAGCCTCGCGTTACCCGTAGATATAGCGCTGAGGTAGGTACGGTCCTGGCCACGTTCAAGGGGACGAAGGCGGCGTATGCGCTCAAGGGCGACGAACTTTACGTCAGGGCGCGCGTCACTTCGACCCAGCCCATGAAGAGTTCGCCGCTTGGCGGCGAGGTGGAGATGGCTTGGACGCAGCCGGTGAGCGCGGCGGAGCCGCGAGGTGACAAGGGGGCACGGTGACAAACGGCTTGAGAGAGGGCACGAGGCCTTGAGGCCCGGAGGCACAGAGGCTCGGAGGACCAGGTAGATTCATAGCTCAAGGGGAGACCGGAAACCGGATGATTGGCCGGGCCTTAAATGGGTAGGGGTGTGCGGCTCGCGTACCTGTGGATGACCGGGCCGGTCATCCCTACCAAGCGCGGAGAAGCGCAGACGGGGTCAGACACGTTCAGCATT
>JBEDDU010000098.1:0-2547 GCA_041176065.1 Verrucomicrobiota bacterium
CGAAGGCATCCTCGAAGGCGACCGCGCCTGCCCTCATTGCCTCGATCTCCGGCCGGCGTTCGGTCGGGCGGTCTGCGCCTTCCGTGCCCGCGGACCCGCCCGCCGGATCGTCCATCGCATCAAGTATGAACGTTGTCCGTTCCTCGCCGACGACCTGGCCGCGGCGGCCGTGGAGGACGAAGTCTTCCGCCGACATCTGGCCGGATCGGTGCTCGTGCCGGTCCCGCTGCACGTCGCCCGCCGACGTGACCGCGGCTATAACCAAGCCGAGCGGATCGCCGAAAGATTGGCGTCGCTGATTCCAGGGTGCCGGGCCGAAGCGCTGCTCCGCAAGCAGCATGAGACCGTTTCGCAGACCCGGCTCGGGCGACAGGAACGTCGTAAGAACGTCGCCGGCGCGTTCGCCGTCGCCCAAGGCCGATCGGTCGACCCTGCCACGCGCTATGTCGTCATCGACGACGTCCTCACCACCGGCGCGACCCTTCATGCCTGCGCCGTGGCGCTACGCAAAGCCGGAGCCGAAGGAGTGGATGCCGCGGCGTTGTGTCATGGATGACTTAGAATAGAGGGCTGAGTTGAGGACTGAATAGAGGACTGCGTGGAGGGCTGAATGGATGAGAGGCAATGGGTAGGGACAGCGCCACGTGCTGTCCTCGGTGCAAAAGTGCAAATCGGCCTACGGCCTGTGCAAAGGTGGATGCACGGCTCAAGGGGAGACCGGAAACCGGAATAGATGCTGCGGGCTTAATGTATGCCCCCAGCCAATCATCCGGTCTCCGGTTTCCCTTTGAGTGCTGTCTCTCTGCCTTGGGTAGGGCGTGGCTCTCCGAGCCCGCCGATCATTCAATCCAAGGGGCGGACGGTTCGGAGAACCGTCCCTACCCAGGTCCGGCCTCCGGGCCTCTGCTTTGGCTTCCTTGTCCACTTGTCAACTTGCCCACGTGTCACCTCGCGGCTTCCCCGCGCTTGCCTCCCTTGCCAACTTGTCAACCGGTCAACTGATCAACTGCTTCCCCCGTCACGCCCATCTTAGCGATGACGAAAGCGCGCATATCCGGCGCGAGCGGCGCAGTGAAGGTCCGCGTGATGCGCGGCGGGAAACGGAACTCCAGCTTGGCGGCGTGCAATGCCTGGCGGCCCATCTCCAGAGCGCCGGCGAGACGAGGCGTCCAGCCGTGCGCGATGAATTCCATGTAGAGCGAGTCATCGCCGCCGTAGAGCTTGTCGCCGATCACCGGCAGCCCGAGCCAGAAGGCGTGGGCGCGGATCTGGTGCTTGCGTCCGGTGTGCGGCTGCACGCGCGCGAGGGTGTAGCCGTTGGCCACGAGCACCGGCTCGAAGAACGTCGCGGCGGGCAAGGTGCCGGGACCTTCGCGCACGGCGGTCTTCACGGCGACATGGCTGGTCTCGTCGGGGCCGAGCGGCTGGTCGACCATGACGGGCTCCTTCAGCTCGCCCTTGAGCAGCGCGTAGTAGGTCTTGAGCACCATGCGTCGCTCCATCGCCGTCTGCGCGGCGGACGCGGCGTCGTAATGCTTCGCGATCAGGATCACCCCGCTCGTCTCGCGATCGAGACGGCTGACGAGGTGCGAGACGTCCATCTGCTTCCATTCCTTCACCGCGCCGACGAGCGAGGACCACGGACCGTCCTTCGAAGGATGGCAGACGAGCCAGCCCGGCTTGTCGAAGACCATGTAGTCGTCGTCTTCCTCGATCAGCCACTTCGGCAGCTCCGCCGGATCCACCTTGGGAGAGGTGCTGCTCGGCGGCACGAAGGAGTAGTCGGTCATCGGACGGGCGGCAGGCGGTCCTGCCAGGCGTCGGGCAATCCTTGGCCGCGCAGACGCGCGAGCACTTCGCCGACGAGATAGAGAGAGCCGAGCACGACGACCGTCTCGCCTTCGGCGACGCAGGTAGCGGGCGACGGGAAGAGTTCGGCGACGGACGCGCGACGGACCTCCCCGCGGAAGCCCGCAGGAATGAAGGTCGTGAGCTCATCCGCGGAACAGGCGCGCTCGTTGTCGGGCCGAACCAGAATGAGCCGGGCGGCATGGCGCGCGGCGGTCTCGATGAGCGGGCGGGCGCGTTCGGCGCCAAGCGCGCCTACGATGAGCGTGGGCGCAGGCAGCGAGGCGAGGAGCGGCTCGACCACGCGCGCGCCTTCTTCGTTGTGCGAGCCGTCGATGATGAGGCGGCGTCCGTCGGCGAGACGATGCGACTGCCAGCGGCCGGCCCATTCGACCTCGAGGAGCGCGGCGCGCGCCTTGGCTTCGTCCACGGGCAGGCGCGTCGCGAGCTCGCAGGCGAGCAGGGCCGCGCCGGCGTTGCGGCGCTGGTGCTCGCCCGGCAGGCTCGTCTCAGGCAGGCCCTGCGGGAAAC
Organism: Verrucomicrobiota bacterium; assembly: GCA_041176065.1. Lineage (GTDB taxonomy): Bacteria > Verrucomicrobiota > Verrucomicrobiia > Opitutales > UBA953 > UBA953. The sequence goes on from JBEDDU010000098.1 coordinate 2,380, forward strand.
GGTCGCGGACGAAATAGAACGGCGCGCCGACTGCTCGGGCTCGGGCGACGATGACGGCTTCGGCCTCGGGCGGGACATAGCCGATGACGACGGGTACGCCCGGCTTGATGACGCCGGCCTTCTCGCCGGCGATGGCCGCGTGCGTGGGCCCGAGGTATTCCTGGTGGT
>JBEDDU010000099.1:0-3450 GCA_041176065.1 Verrucomicrobiota bacterium
GACAAAAGGACCGCACTTCGTGCGGTCCTTTCAAACATCAACTGACCCCAGCCCTGTCCCTAGCCCTAGCTCTGTTCAGATCAGCTTCAGCTTCGGGACGGCTTCGCCGGCCTGGCGCTTGCGGATGGATTCCAGGTATTCGTCCTTGAACTTCGGGACGGCGGACTGGACGGGCCAGGCGACGGCTTCGCCGTGGGCGCAGATCGTGCGGCCGGCCACCTGGTTCGCGATGTCGAGCAGCAGCGGGACGTCGGTCTCGAGGCCGCCGCCGGTCGTGATGCGCTTCGAGACGCGGGAGAGCCAGAGGGAGCCTTCGCGGCAGGGCGTGCACTGGCCGCAGGTCTCGTGGGCGTAGAAGGCGTTGAGGTTGGAGAGCGCCTGGATCATCTCGACGGAGTCGTCGATGACGATGGTCCCGCCGGTGCCGAGGCCCGTGCCGCACGCGGCGATGCTGTTGGCGTCGAGGGGGATGTCCTCGAGCGCCCAGTCGAACTCGGTGCCGTTGGCGAGCTTGCCCTTGAAGCGTTCGCCGACCTTGAGGATCTTGGTGGAGGAACCGCCGGGGATGATCGCCTTGATCTTCCGTCCGTCGAGCGGGCCGCCGCAGAGGTCGTAGAGCAGTTCGCCGAAGGTGGCCTTGCCGGCTTCGATCTCGTAGAGACCGGGGCGCTTCACCAGGCCGCTGACGCCCCAGATGTGCGTGCCGCTGTCGCCGGGGATGCCGATCTTGGCGAACTCCGCGCCGCCGAAGGCGAGCACGTGCTTCACCTGCGCCATCGTCTCCGCGTTGTTGACGATGGTCGGGCAGTTGTAGAGGCCGAGGACGGCCGGGAAATACGGGGGCTTGATGCGCGGGTAGCCGCGCTTGCCTTCGAGGGACTCGATGAGGCCGGTCTCTTCGCCGCAGACGTAGCAGCCGCCGCCGCGGTGGACGACGACCTCGCAGGAGTAACCGGAGCCGAGGATGTTCTGGCCGAGGAACCCCTTGGCCTTCGCTTCGGCGATCGCGCGCTCGAGGATCTTGGCGCCGTGGATGAACTCGCCGCGGATGTAGATGAAGGCCTGCTTGGCCTGGATGGCCCATGCGGTGATCGCGATGCCTTCCAGCATCTGGTGCGGGTCCTTGTAGATGATCTGGCGGTCCTTGTAGGTGCCGGGCTCGGACTCGTCGGCGTTGACGACCAGGTAGGCGGGCTTGCCCGACTTACGGTCGAGGAACTTCCACTTCATGCCGGTCGGGAAGCCGGCGCCGCCGCGGCCGCGCAGGCCGGAGACTTCGACTTCCTTGCAGACTTCCTCGGGCTTGAGGGCGACGGCTTTCTTGAGGGCCTCGTAACCGCCGTTGCGCAGGTAGCAGTCGATGTCGACCGTGTATCCCGGCTTGCGGAGGTTGGCGTAGATGAGAGGGCGTTCGACGGCGGGCATGTCGCGGAGAGTGGTTTGGATTAACCGTTCCACTCGGGCGTGCCGGGGACGGGAGGGTTCTGGCCGTAGGAGGGATCCTTGAGCGTGGCCTTGAGCTGGGCGGCGAACTTGTCGGCGTCCTCGGGCTTCACGTTCTCGTGCATGGAGGCGTCGACGTGGACGACCGGGCCGCAGCCGCAGTCGGCGATGCATTCGACGAACTCCAGGGTGAAGTCGCCGTCGGGCGAGGTCTCGCCGCGCTTGCAGTTGAGGGACTTCTCGAGGTTCTCCATCAGCGCGTAGGAGCCGCGGAGGGCGCAGGACAGCGTGCGGCAGACGCGCACGTGGCGGCGGCCGATCGGCGACTGGCGGAACATCGGGTAGAACGTCACCACTTCGAGGACCTGCATCGGGGTCACGCCGACGAGCTCGGCGATCCAGTGCATGTCGTCCTTGGTGATGTGGCCGCGGTCTTCCTGCACGAGGTGCAGGAGGGGCATCGTCGCGCTGCGCTTCTGCGGATACTGCGCGATGATGGCGGGGGCCTTGGCGAGCGTCTCAGGCTTGAGCGCGCGGGCGGGGGCGGAGGAAGGGGATTCGTGCATGGGGATCAGCGGTCGCATTCGCCCATGACGAAGTCGAGCGAACCGAGGATGGAAGCGATGTCGGTGAGGAAGTTGCCGGGCACGATGGCCGGGAGGATGGAGAGCGAGACGAAGCTCGGTCCGCGGATGCGCAGGCGGTAGGGGACGCCGCCGCCGTGGGAGACGACGTAGAAGCCCAGGGCGCCCTTCGGGTTCTCGGCCTCGAAGTAGACCTCGCCGGCGGGGATCTGCGGGCCTTCGGTCACGAGCATGAAGTTCTGGATGAGCTCCTCCATCTTGGTCATCACCTTGGCCTTGGGCGGGAGGAAGATCTTCTTGGCGTCTTCGGCGTACCAGGCGCCGCCCGGCATGGACTTCACGACCTGGCGGATGATGCGCACGGACTGGCGCAGTTCTTCCATGCGGACGAGGTAGCGGTCGAAGCAGTCGCCCTTGGTGCCCACGGGCACGTCGAAGTCATACTGCTCGTAGCCGGAGTAGGGCTTGTCCTTGCGGAGGTCGAACGGCACGCCGGAGGCGCGGAGGTTCGGGCCGGTGAGGCCGTAGGCGAGGGCCATCTCCTTGGAGATGGGCGCGATGCCTTCGGTGCGCTCGAGGAAGATGCCGTTGCGGGTGAGGAGCTTGTCGACCTCGTCGATGGTGCGCTCGACGCCGTCGCAGAAGGCGGAGACCTTGGCGAGCCAGCCGTCGGGGAGGTCGCGCGTCACGCCGCCGATGCGGGTGTAGCTCGTGGTGAAGCGGGCGCCGGTGAGCTCTTCGAAGAGCGAGTACAGCTTCTCGCGCTCGTTGAAGGTGTACATGAACACCGTCCACGCGCCGGTATCCATCGCGTAGACGCCGATGCCGAGGAGGTGGGACGAGATGCGGGCCATCTCGCAGGTGAGCACGCGGATCGCCTCGCAGCGCGCGGGCAGCCTGAGGCCGGCGAGCTTCTCGACGGCGATGGCGTAGGCGACGTTGTTGGCGAGGGGGGCGAGGTAGTCCAGGCGGTCCGTGTAAGGGACGAACTGGTTGTACGTCATGTTCTCGGCGATCTTCTCGTCGCCGCGGTGCAGGTAGCCGATGACCGGGTCGCACTTCACGACCTTGTCGCCGTCGAGCTCGAGGCTCAGGCGGAGCACGCCGTGCGTGGCCGGGTGGGACGGACCCATGTTCAGGGTCATGTTCTCTCCGCGCAGTTCTTCCGAACGGGCGGCGACGTCGCCGAGGGAGATTTCCTTGGTGATCTTCACGTTGAATCAGGCTTTGGGTTTGTCCTCGGTCCAGGACTGGTCGAGGGCCGCGGGTTCGCCTTCGGACAGCTTGCCGCCGTGCGAGACGAAGGGGCCGCCCATCATCGGGGCGGGGACGACCTTCTTGCCGGTGACTTCGGCCACGTCGGCGGCCGGGAATTCGACCTCGATGCCGGCGAGCGGGAAGTCCTTGCGGAGAGGGTGATAGG
>JBEDDU010000100.1:0-5356 GCA_041176065.1 Verrucomicrobiota bacterium
CCCAGGCGGAGCCATACGACGAATGCGTGCCGGCCTGCCCCATCCCGGCCAAGGCCTCGCCCACGTGCAGGTCCGTGCGGCCCGCGCGGGAACGTCCGTCGAAACCGAACGGTCCCCATTCATAGCACGCGCCGTTGTCGGAGGTGAAGACGACCAAGGTGTTCGCGAGCTCGCCGTGGCGCTCGAGGTCGGCGAGGAGCCGGCCGACGCCCTGGTCGACGTGCTCCACCATCGCGGCGAAGGTGGCCATGCGGCGCGCGAGGTCTTCGCGACGGTCCGCCGGCAGGCTGTCCCACGCCGGATTCGGCTTGCCGGAATAACCGTTGGCGATGGCGTCATCCGTCTCCACCGGCACGGTCGAAAGCGGCGGCAGCACGGCGTCGGCGGCGACGAGGCCGAGCGCCTTCATGCGCGCGAAGCGTTCGGCGCGGAGGACGTCCCAGCCGCGGCGATACGTGGCCATGTGCCGGTCGATCGCTTCCTTGGGCGCCTGCACGGGGAAGTGCGGCGACGAGTGCGCAAGGTAGAGGAACCACGGCTTGCCCTTCTGCGCGCGCGCCTGCCGGAGGAACTCGAGCGCGTAATCGGTGAAGACGTCGGTGACGTAGAACTTGCCCGGAGCGTAGTTCAGCTCGGCGGCCGTGCCTGCGGGCAGGCGGACATACGCGGCCGGATCCCACTGATCGTTCGAGTGCGCCTGCAGGTTCTTGTAACCGTAATACGCGTCGAAGCCACGCTGGATCGGGCCGGGCGAGCCCATGTGCCATTTGCCGACCATCCACGTGCCGTAGCCGGACTGCTTCAGCAGCTCGGGGATGGTGATGTTATCGTCGAGCAGGTGGCCGGTATAAGCCGGTCCGCGCTTGGGCGCGGGCTTGGCGCTCACGAAGTCGCCGATGCCGGCCTCGTGCGGATGCAGGCCGGTGATGAGCGAGGCGCGCGTCGGACAGCAGCGCGCGGAGTTGTAGCACTTCTCGAAGCGCGCGCCGGCCTTGGCCAGGCGGTCGAGGTGAGGCGTGGGGATCTCGCCGCCGTAGGCGCCGAGGTCCGAGTAACCGAGGTCGTCGGCGAGGATGACGAGCACGTTCGGCCTTTCCGCCGCGAGGGCGTTCAGGGCGAGCAGGAGCAAAAAGAATCGGATCATCGGGGGAAAAGGAGCTGGAACCGCTTGCTGCGCGCGTCGGCATGGCCGGAGACGAGCGCCTCGTAGGCCGGTTCGCGGTAGGCCAGGGAAGCGAGGCGGAGCACCGCCAGCATCTCGTCGGCGCCCTCGGCTTTGATCTGCGGATAAGGCCATTGCCTGGCCGGGGGCGTCTCCAGATACGGCGTCAGGAAATCCAACGCGACGCGGAAGGAACCCTCGCCGCCCCGGGCGCGCCAGAGGTCGACGCCGAGATGTTCGCCGAAATTGGCCAGCATCGCATGGGCTTCGAGGTTGTAGCAGCTGTAGCCGAACGAGGTCGTCCGGACGAGCTCGAGCGGCTGACGGCCGTCGGCCAGGATCTGCGCCGCGAAGCGCTTCCGGGGCACGGCCTCGAGGAGGCGCAACGCGACGTCCCGGCGGCCGATGGCCAAGGCGATCTGCGCGGCCTGGACGTCGAACCAGGTGCCGTGGTTGTTCTTCGCGGCGGCCTCGTCCTTGCCCGGCGCGCTCGTCAGCAGCCAGTCCAGGAAGACGCCCAGCCACTGATCGAACTGCCTGCGGTCGGTTTCCGTCCATGCGGGGGAACCTTGGAGCAGGCCGGCGGCGTCGGCGGCGAAGCCGACGTAACGCGACTCGAGGATGCCGGTGCCGCGGCCGTCGTTCTTGCCCGCGACGGCCTGCGCGAAACGCAGATGCGGATTCATGCGGGTCTCCGGCGCGAGGAACCAGACGCGGAGCATCCTGGCCGCATGGGCGGCGTACCGCTCGTCCTTCGTGAAATGATAGGCGAGGCCGAGCGTCTCGACGCTTTTGCCGAGCAACCGCATGCGGAGCGTGTCATTGGCGGCCTCGTCGCGCGACTCCGGGTTCACCTGGCCGTCCTTGCGCACGTAAGGGAGTCCGTCGGGCTTCGACGGGTCAGGCCAGAAATAGGGCGCGAGGCTGAGGTAGTCGTGCTTGTCCCCGCTCGGCGGCACCTTGGCCTTGGCGGCCACCGTCGGCGGCTCGATCAGCAAGGCTTTGTCGGCGTCGGCCACGAGTTTCTTGAACGCCAGTTTCGCCGTCTCGTCTCCCGCGTCGATCAGAGCCCGGGATCGCTCCAAGGCCCCGGGCCGCGCAGCATAATAAACCCGGACCGGCTCCGCCGCGCCGAGCACGGCCGCGAAGCAAAGCGTCAGCAGACGGGCGATCATGGGCTCGTGACGGCGAGTCCGGTGACGGCGCCCTGGAGCGCGACCGGCTTGGCGTAGGTCCCCACGAACTTGCCGTTGTCATGGCCGACGCAGAAATCCTCGGCGGGCTGACGCGGCAGCACGCCCTTGGCCTTGCCGGTCACGGCTTCCTGGCCGGCGACGACGAGTTTCATCGCGCCGTCGGCGGCGAGGCTCGCGGTGACGGTGAACGGACCTCTGACCTCGGCGGGTGAAAGGACCTCGACGACCTCGCCCGCGCCGTGGCGGACGGCGAAAGCAACGCGTCCGCCCTTGAGGTAAAGCGCGTGTCCGATGAGTCCGCCTTGGGCGACGATCACGGCGTCGGGCTGCGCGGCGTCGACGGTGACGGCGATGGTGAAGGCGCGCTGGCCGACCTGCGGGGCCGAGGCGGAGGCGATCGTGTCGCCGGACTTCGCCTGCGCGAGGGAGACGGGTTTCGCGGCGGACTTCTTCGCCCCCGGCTTCTTGGCGTCGTCTTTCTTCCCGTCGTTAGGGACGTAATCGACCGTCGGATAAAGCGTCTTCGCGCCCTTCACCTCGCCGGCGGGACGGCGCGCGGCCGGGGCCTTGCCGCCGATCTCGGCGGCCGTCTTGTCGGCGAGCGCCTTCAGCTTCGCGACGACCTCGGGGTGTTTCGCGGCGACGTCGGTCCGCTCGCCGATGTCGGCGTCGAGGTCGTAGAGGCGCAGGCCGGACGGGGTCTTGTCGGCCTGCTTGCCCATGCCTTCCGGCTGGGGGACGAGCGCGAGCTTCCACCGCCCCTGGCGGACGGCCTGCAGCTCGTAGCCCGAGAAATAATAATGGGCCTCGCGCGGCGGCTCCTTCGACTGACCGAGGAGGATCGGCGTGATGTCACGTCCGTCGATGACCGGCGTCGCGGGTACCGTGCCGCCGGCGAGGGCGACGAAGGTCGGGAGCAGGTCGATCGTCGCCGCGACGGCGTCGTTCACCGAACCAGCGGGGATGCGACCAGGCCACCAGGCGAGGGTCGGCACGCGGACGCCGCCTTCCCAGGTCGACCCCTTGCCACCGCGGAGCGGACCGGCGCTGCCGCCGTCCGTACCTTTGGTCAGCCATGGTCCGTTGTCGGAGGTGAAGACCACGATCGTGTCCTTATCCAGCCCCTGAGCGCGCAGCGTATCGAGCACCTGACCGACGCTCCAATCGACCTCTTCGACCCAATCACCGAAGCGGCCGTTCTGGGATTTGCCGGCGAACGCGGCGCCCGGGTAGATCGGGGTGTGCACGGCGTTGTGGGCGTAATAAAGGTAGAAGGGCTTATCCTTGTTACGGCTGATGAAATCGATGGCCTCCTTGGTGTAGAGCTCGACCAGGCGGCGCTGCCCTTCCCCGTCCATCAGTTCGACGACCTTCTCATCCCGCAGGAGCGGGACGACCGGAACCTTGGTCTCGGCCGACTTCTTGAGCATGTCGTTCGAGTACGGGATGCCCAAATAGTGGTCGAAACCCTGCCGGGTGGGGAGGAATTCGGGCTGGTCACCTAGGTGCCACTTCCCGACCATCTGGGTGGCATAGCCATTTTCCTTAAGTCTTTCGGCTACAGTTACTTCAGTTGGGTTAAGCCCCACGGATTGACCCGGAAAATAGACCCCGGGGACGGATACCCTCGCCCCATAGCAGCCGGTCATCATCTGGGCCCGGGAGACCGAGCAGACCGGGGTGGCGTAGAAACTGGTCAGCTTCATACCCTCCTTAGCCATCCGGTCCAGGTGAGGGGTGCGCTGCTTGGTCGCCCCGAACGGGCCGATATCCCCATACCCCATGTCATCGATGAAGATCACCACCACGTTAGGCGGGCGGGCGATAGAGAGGTCAGGGGCGAGCAAAGCCGCCAGCAGGAGGAGGAATGCCTTCATTTTGGGGTAAGGGTAGAACATCCGCTCAGCCCGGGAGTTGCAAGGCAGGGCTGCGAGCAAGGTCGTGACCCGCCTGTCGTGCTTTCGACCCCGATTAGAAGCGATAAAAACGCCGTTTTTGACCCTTCCCGCTTGCTCCCCCTAGGGGTCACCCTAACTTGCGGCGAACGACCATGGTCAAATCCGATTTCGGCTATAACAGCAAGGTGGAGGGCGAGGTCATCGTGACCCGCGCCGACGCCGTCGTGAACTGGGTGCGCAGCCACTCCGTGTGGCCGATGCCCATGGGCCTGGCCTGCTGCGCCATCGAGCTCATGGCCGCGGGCGGCTCCCGCTTCGACATCTCCCGCTTCGGCATGGAGGTCATGCGCTTCTCCCCCCGCCAGGCCGACTGCATGATCGTCGCCGGCACCGTCACCTACAAGATGGCCGAGGTCGTCCGCCGCATCTACGACCAGATGGCCGAGCCCAAGTGGGTCGTCGCCATGGGCGCCTGCGCCTCGACCGGCGGCATGTATCGCTCCTACGCCACCCTGCAGGGCGTGGATAACATCGTCCCCGTCGACATCTACATCTCCGGCTGCCCGCCCCGCCCCGAGGCCCTCCTCGACGGCATGATGCTGCTCCAGGAGAAGATCCGCCAGGAAGGCGGCTCGCTGCGCCGCACCTTCCGCGGACGCACCGTCGAAACCAAGATCGTCAGCTGAGCCCGGACATGGACGCCGCCGCGCTGACCTCCCGCTTCCCTGCCACGCAGGACCTCGCCGGCAAGGACATGCCGACCTTCCGCGTCGCGGGCGCCGACCTCCTCGCCGCGGTGCGTTTCCTGCGCGACGAACAGGGCTTCGACCTCCTCGCCGACCTCTGCGGCGTCGAGTGGAAGGACCGCCCGACCCGCTTCGGCGTCGTCCTCCATCTCCTCAGCACGACGCACCGTGAATACGTGCGCCTGCACGTCGACGCCGTCGACGACCGCGTCCCGAGCGTCTCCTCGCTGCACCCCGGCGCCAACTGGCACGAGCGCGAGGCCTACGACATGTTCGGCATCGTCTTCGAAGGCCACCCGGACCCGCGCCGCATCCTGATGTGGGAAGCGTATCCCTATCACCCTCTCCGCAAGG
>JBEDDU010000101.1:0-6617 GCA_041176065.1 Verrucomicrobiota bacterium
CCCGGCTTTCACCCAGGATTGCAGCAGGGCGACTTCATCCGTGGTCAGACGGTCGCCCTTGGGGGGCATCATCACGTCCGGGTCGGTCGACAGGATGTTTTTCAGGAAGAGGCTGGCGTCCGGGTCTCCGGCGACGAGGGCGGCGCCGCCGTCTCCGCCCGTGGTCAGTCCGGCCAGGCTGTCCATGACCAGGCCGCCCTTGTTCTTGCCGGCGGCATGGCTGTGGCACTTGAAGCAGCGCTCGTCCAGGAGGGCGACGGCCTTCTCGGCCAGGTCCTCATCGGCGGCATGCACCAGGCCGGCGGAGGAGGCCAATAGGCAGGCAGACAGACTGAGCAGTCGCAAAGACATCGGGGAAGCACTCTTTATGAGTGCTTTCGATTGAGACTGCAAGCCGCCGCCGTTGGTTCCTAGCGGAGGCCCTTTTTCCAGGCCGGGTAGTCTTTGGCCAGCAGGTCCCGGGCGTATTCCCCGAACCAGCTGTAGCCGTTGCGGCGCTCGTGGCCGATGTCCGCCAGCTTGGGCTTGGGGATGCCGTCACGGTCGCAGACATAGGGCTGACCGGTCTTAAGGTCGTAGAAACGGGCCCAGAGGTCAGGGGCGGCCGGATCCGGCACCATCACGAGGTCCTTGTCGCCGAGCAAGGTCTTCTTGGTCACCAGCCGCTGTCCTTTGACGCGGTGGGCTTCGAACCAGGCCACGGCGCCTTCGACGGAGGCGCGGACCTCGGCGGAAGGGTTCTCGAGGCTCATCAGCAGGCGGACGATCCCGACGGACTCGCTGCCGCTGAAGGAGGGGAGCTCATAGGCGCGCGCCTTGGCCGGGGCGAAGGTCTTCTCGTCATGCTGCGCGCACCAGACGGTCGGCTGGCCGTCGACGACGATCTGGCATTTCAGGATGCACGCGATGCCGCGGTCGAAAGCCTGGCGGCAGGCTTCGCGGTGCTTCGCTTCGACGAAGGCGTAGCGGGCGTCGCGCCCGACCTCGCGGACGAATTCGAGGACGCGCACCATCGCGCCGTCGTTGAAGGTGATGCGGTCGTAATAGCTGCGGCCGCGGAGCGGGAAGAACTGCGGCCAGCCGCCGTTAGGGTATTGCGCCCTGAGGACATAGGCCAAGCCGCGGTCGAAGGATTTGCGGTAAGGGTCCGCCTGGGTCGCGTTGACCATGCGGGCCAGGTAGCGCAGTTCGTCGACGGTGCCTTTGTTGTCGAAGGTCGGTTCGAGCTTCTTGCGGTCTCCGTCGTAGGGTTTGCTCACCGTATCGGTGTTCTTGGGCCAGCCGCCGGCGTCCGCCTGATACGTGAGGATGGTATCGGCGATCTTCTTCGCCTCCTCGGAGGCATACCAGGCGTCGGCCTTCTTCAAGTAGCTGCGCACGCTGACTTCGGCCTGAAGGCGCGGGAGGAGGGAAAGGATCGCGATGAGGAGCAGGGTGGGGCGCATGGGTATTAATTATCGCGGGTGTCAGCGGTTGGCGGATAGGAAAGACAGAGGGAGGAGTTGAAGATGCCCGCCACCCGCCACCTGATGCCGCCACCCGCCACGTGGAATGGGATGGGGTGCTTGCAGGGATATTGAAATTAGGGATGCGGGAGTAAATGACGGAAAGCGGAGGAGCCATCCATCGAATCGGCAGGGCTGTTGCGGTTGTCATGGCCGGATTTTTCCTTTCTGCTCGGAAGGTGCCGTCGTCGCTACCGTTCATCCTCGCCTCCGCTTCGCCACGTCGCACCGAACTCCTCCGGGACGCCGGTCTGCCGCACCGTGTCGTCGTGGCCGCGGTGACCGAACACGAGGATCCGTCGACCGATCCGGCGAAGATGGTCCTGCACAACGCCCGCTTGAAGGCCGCGGCGGTCTCCCGCCTCCATCCTGACGCGCTCGTCCTCGGAGCCGACACGACGGTGGCCCTCGGCGATCAGGCCTTGAACAAGCCGGCCGACCTCGCCGGGTCCCGCGCGATGCTGCGCCGCCTGTCAGGTCGCGAGCACGTCGTGCACACCGGCGTCTGCCTGCTCTGTCCGTCGCTGGGCATCGACGAGTCGCATGACGTCACGGCGTGGGTCCGTTTCCGTCCGCTCACCGACGAGGACATCACGCGCTATCAGTCCTTGGTGGACACCTTGGACAAGGCCGGCGCCTACGGCATCCAGGAGGGCAGGGAGATCATCATCGACGATTACCAACGTCCCATCTCGACGATCATGGGCTTGCCGGTCGAGTTCGTGAAGGCGCGGCTCGCTTCCCTGGGCGTCTTGGAAAGGATCGTCGCATGAGGGTCTGGCTCCTCTTCCTGTCCGCGCTCGCCGGCGCGCAGACTTCAGGGGTCAGCGGCGACGCCGAGCTCACCGGGCTCGTCGGCGGCAAGCCGTTGGTGATCCGCACGACCAGCCGTCTGGCCGGCGCCGTCGATTCCGTGAAGTGGGACGGCGTGGAGTTCATCGACTCGCACGACCATGGACGCCAGCTCCAGTCGGCGATCAACGCCGACGTCGACGGCGTCTTCCATGTCGAATGCTACAACCCGACCGAGGCCGGTTCGGTCGTCGACGCCCTCGGGCCGAAGTCGACGAGCCTCCTCGAAGCCCTCTCGGTCAAGGATGGCGTCCTCTCCACCCGTTCGCGCATGGCCTATTGGCTGGCGCCCGGCATGAGGTCGCATGGCCATCTCGCGCAGAACGCCGAACTCGTCTCGAACCATGTCCTGACCAAGCAGGTACGCATCGGCCGCCCGGGCATGGACCACGTGCTCGACTACAAGGTGACGTTCACCGTGCCGGGAGACCGTCCTCACCGGTATCTGCAATTCGAAGCCCTGACGGGCTACATGCCGGCGACTTTCAGTGAAGAGCATCGCTTCGACGCGCAGACCGGGGCCCTCGTCCCGTTGCCGCGGAAGAACGGCGAGCAGCGCGACCCGGTCGTGCTCTCCACGCCTTCGGGTTCCCATGCCATGGGCGTGTTCACGCCGGACCTTCCGCCCGCGGGCCAGCCGGCCGTTGGGTACGGGCGCTTCAGGTTCGAACGTGAGAAGGTCGTGAAGTGGAACTGCGTGTTCCGCCGCCGTGGGGCCGATCCGATCAAGCCCGGTGACTTTTCTTTCCAGCTGTATGTCGTGATCGGGACCCGTGAGGACTGCCGTCGGACCTTGGCGGCCCTCTCACAGGAGTTCGCCGGCCGATAATCAGGCCGACCTACGCTTGAAGTCGTCCGGGTCGTCCCTACCTTCGAGGCGTGCGTCCCGATGATCCCATCGACCTTCGCGCCGCGTCTTTCGCGGCGGTGGCGTCGCTCGGCCTGCACCTCCTCCTGCTCTGGGTCCTGCCGGACTCCTTCCGGCAGGCCGTGGTGTTCGTCCGCCCGGCGGAGGTGCTGACCGCTCCGGTGAAGATCGACGAAGCCCGCCTCCCGGAACGGCTGCGTTTCGCCGAGACGAACCCCGTCGCCAACCAGGCCGTGCCGAAGACGGCGCCGTTCACTTCCTCGCGCAATCAGACCGCGGCCCAGCCGGTGCCTGAAAAGAAGCCGACCAACTCCGCCTTGCCGAAGTCCGCCGGCACCTCGCCGGAGATCCGCCTCGCCCAGGGTAAGCCCCGCTCGATCGACCAGTCTCAGGCCCAGCCCACGCCGGCACCGGTCGTCGCGATGATCGGCCCCCGTTCCGCCCCGCCTCCCGGGCCGGGCAAGCCCGCCGCGAAGCCGGCGCCGAAGGCCGCCCCGGCGCCCGTCGCGGCCGATCCGGAGCGCCCCCGCGCCTCGCTGCCTTCCGGCACGGCCGGCCTGCTGCTGCGTAACGCCGTCGGCGTGAACCGGGCCGGGGCGGTCGCCATCGACGCCCGTTTCAGCCAATACGGCGATTACACCCAACGCATGCTCGAGGCCATCCAGTCGAGCTGGTGGAGCATCATCGAGCGCTCGCAGTTCGAAGGGGTCCAGCGCGGCCGCGTCACGGTCCGCTTCCGCCTGCATCGCGACGGGACGGTCACCGACGCCGCGATCCTCAGCAACGAGGTCACCCGCGTTATGTCCCTGGCCTGCAAGGACGCCGTGATGGCGCCCGCGCCTTATGACGTCTGGCGCGCGGATATGGTCGCCTTGTACGGCGAGAGCGACATCGTCACGATCAACTTCTATTACCGCTGATGACGCTCGCGACAGATTGGATCCCCTTCGGGCGCGGCGTACGCGCGGTCGCCGCCCATCCTTGCGGGCTCGTCGCGGTCGCCAAGCCCGACGGCATCCTCTCGCATCCCAATCCCGGCGAGGTCGCGGAGAAGGGCACGGTCCTGATCTCCGGCAACTACTCCCTCGAGGAGGAAGCCTTCCACGTCCGGGACGGGCAGGGCGGCATCCGGCGCGTCTACCTGCTCAACCGTCTCGATTCCCCCACGAGCGGCGTGCTGCTCCTTTCGCTCGACGTCGGCGTGGCCGACGTGGTGCGCAGGATGTTCGCCCGCTCGCAGGTCTCGAAGCAATACGTGGCCCTCATCCGCGGCCGCGGCCTGCGCACCCCGCGCGGCACCTGGCAGGATCAGCTTTCCAAGTCCACGGGCCCCGGCGGCGGCGTGCGTTCCGAGACGGGCGCCGGCGCCCCGGCCGTCACGGTCTACCAGTGGCAGCGCGCCGCCGGCGGCACGCTCCCGCTTTCGCTCATCCGCCTCGAGCCCCGCACCGGCCGCACGCACCAGCTGCGCGTGCAGACCGCCGCGCACGGGCATCCCATCCTCGGCGACCGCACCTACGGCGACTTCGAATTCAACAAGGCCGTCGGCACGGCGCGCGGCTTCAAGCGCCTCTTCCTGCACGCCGAGACGACCCAGCTGTCCTTCGACTGGCAGGGCGCGAAGGTCGAGTTCAAGGCCGTCGCGCCGATGCCGGAAGAGTTCACCGAAGCCTTGGCCGCCGGTGACGACGAGGCTCCGGGCAAGGGGCCGAAGGGCCCGCGTCGCGACGCCGGCACGCCGATCTCGCCCCGCCTGCGCATCCGGCTCTGACCCCGCCATGGCGTCCGCCTTCCAGCTCATCGAAGTCCGCGGACCTGAACTGGAGCCTTGGATCGACGTCCTGGGTGGCCTGCGCATTGCGGTCTTCCGCGAATTCCCTTACCTCTACGCAGGCGACCTGCAGTATGAGCGCGAATACCTCCGGACCTACCTGAGCTGCCCGCGCAGCCTCGTCGTCTTCGCCCGTGACGCCGCCGGACGGACCATCGGGGCGACGACGTGCATGCCGCTGGCCGATGAGACCGAGGGTTTCCGCGGTCCTTTCGAGCGCGCCGGCGTGCCGACCGATGACGTCCTTTATCTCGGCGAGAGCATCGTGCTGCCGGAGTTCCGCGGCGGGGGGCTCGGCGGCGAGTTCTTCGCCCGTCGCGAGTCGCATGCCCGCCGTCTCGGCCTCACGACGACGACCTTCTGCGCGGTCGACCGCCCGGCCGATCATCCGGCCCGCCCGGCGAACCATCGCCCGCTGGACGCCTTCTGGACGAGGCAGGGCTACCGCCGCCGTCCGGAGCTGCGGGCGGTTTTCCCTTGGAAGGAAGTCGGCGAAGAACAGGAATCTCCCAAGACGCTCACCTTCTGGACGAAGACATGGACCGCCTGACCCTCGCCTTGCTGACCTTCGACGTCGGCGTCCCTGCGGCCTCGCCTGACGCCTTCGCCGACCGCGTCTGCGCACGGGTGCGCGAAGCCTGGGACGACGGGGCGGACCTCGTCGTGCTCCCGGAGTTCCTGTGGATGGGACTCGAGCCCTTCGTGGCGGAAGAGGACAAGCTCCGCGGCGTCGCCCGACTGTTCTGGAACGACCTCTGGCCGCGCATCGCGCCACGTCTTTCGCAGGCCGACAAAGGCGTCGTGCTCGGCACCGTGCCTTTCCTGGGTTCCGACGGTCAGCTGCGTAACCGCGCCCCGATCTGGGACGGCGTCTCCTTCCGTCATCAGGACAAGCTCCACCTCACGCCCTGGGAATCCGCCTTCGTCGGCGGCGAGGGCGTCGGTCTCTGGTCTTTCCGCGGCGTGCGCTGCGTCGTCGTCATCTGCCTCGACGTCGAGATCCCCGAGCTCGCCGCGCTCCTGCGAGGGCAGGGCGTCGAGCTGATGCTCGTCCCCAGCGCGACCGAGACCCTGATGGGCGTCGAACGCGTCGGCGCATCGGCCGACGCCCGCGCCGTCGAGCTCGGCTGCCATGTCGGCGTCAGCCATCTCGTCGGCCGGACCTCCTCCGTGCTCATCGACGAGAACATCGGTCGCGCCGCGGCCTTCGCGCCTTCGCAGGCGGCTTTCCGCGACGAACCGCGTCACCTCGCCACTCCCGTCTGCACGGAAGGCGACCACGCCCTCACCGTCGACGTCGAACTCGCGCTCCTGCGCCGCCATCGCGCGACGCCCGGCGAGACCGACCCGTCCAGGCTGAGCGCCCGTCCGCTCCGCCTCCTTTCCTGAACCCCATGCACCCCCTCATCCGTCAGTATTATCAGGCCTTCAATTC
The DNA here is from genome assembly GCA_041176065.1 of Verrucomicrobiota bacterium. Lineage (GTDB taxonomy): Bacteria > Verrucomicrobiota > Verrucomicrobiia > Opitutales > UBA953 > UBA953. The sequence continues at coordinate 6,492 of JBEDDU010000101.1, forward strand.
CGGCGACCGCGAAGCCCTGCTCGCGCTCCTGCACCCCGACGTCGTCCATGAGATCAACGAAGGCGGCGTCGAGGTCGGCATCCCGGCCTTCCGCGCCTTCCTCGGCCGCATGGATCGTTCGTACCG
>JBEDDU010000102.1:0-3510 GCA_041176065.1 Verrucomicrobiota bacterium
GCCGGCCGGAGGTCGAGGTCGGCAGCGCCTTCCTCGTCGCCGGACCTTACGATGACGTCGGCAACCAGGACGTGGTCGCGCAGAAGAACATCCGCGCCGCGACGGTCGACGACATGATCACCGCCGCGGGCGGGGCGTTCCTCGGCCTGACGATCAACTGCGCCCGGTGCCACCACCACAAGTTCGACCCCATCCAGACCGAGGACTACTACCGCCTGCGCGCGGCCTTCGAAGGCACGGTCCATGGCCGACGCCCGGTCGTGACGCCCGAAGAGCAGCGCGCCTACGACGAAAAGATGAAGCCCTTGGCGGCCGCCCGCGCCAAGGCGCAGGCCGAACAGGACCGGCTCAAGAAGGAGGTCGACGACAAAGCCCAAGCGCTCAGCAAGAACCTGAAGCCCAAGCGCCCCAAGGTCGACATCTACGGCACCGAAGAACGCTTCGAAGCCCACCCCGCCCGCTTCGTCCGCATGACGATGACGGCCCAGGCCGCCAGTCCGTTCAGCGCCTACGGGGCCAAATTGTCCGAAGTCGAAGTCTGGAGCGCCGAGGCGACCCCGCGCAACGTGGCCCTCCGCTCCGCCGGCGGCAAAGCCGAAGGTGAGAAGAGCATGACCGCGCGGGACTTCCCCGAGGCCTACTCCGCCTGGCTCTGCATCGACGGCGACACCGGTGCGCAGTGGTTCATCGGGCGGCCGAGCGTGCTGACGCTCACCTTCGCCCAGACCGAGACGATCGACCGGCTCCTCTTCCGCAACGCCAAGGGCACGGTGAAAGACGACCCGACGCGCGGCTCCACGCCCTGCGAATACTTCATCGAGACATCGGTCGACGGCATGACCTGGCGTCGCGTGGCCGACTCCGATGACCGCGAGCCGTTCACGCCCGCCCATGCGAGCGCCCGGTTCCGCCGCGAGGCCACGACGCCCGAGACGGCCAAGGCCCTCAACGCCGTGACGCAGGAACTCGCCCGGCTCGACGCCGCGATCGCCGCCATCCCGCCGCTCCGGCAGATCTGGGTCGGCACCCACGTCGCCAAACCCGAGCCGACCTTCGTCCACCGCGGCGGCGACCCGATGAAGCCCGCCCAGCCCGTGACGGCCTCGAGCCTCGGGGTCCTCGACCAGGTGACGAAGGCCTATGCCCTGCCCGCCGACGCGCCCGAGGGCGACCGGCGCGTCGCCTTGGCCGACTGGATCTCCCGTGGCAATCCGCTCCCGCCGCGCGTGCTCGCCAACCGCGTCTGGCAAGGTCACTTCGGCACCGGGATCGTCGACACGCCGAGCGACTTCGGCTTCCTCGGCAGCCAGCCCACCCACCCGGAGCTGCTGGACTTCCTGGCGAACCGTCTGCTCGCCCATGGCTGGAAGCTCAAGCCGCTGCACCGGGAGATCATGCTCTCACGCGCCTACCTGCAGTCGGCCGCCCATCGGACTGACGGCGCCAAGGCCGACAAGGACGCCCGTCTGCTCTGGCGCTTCCCGCCGCGCCGCCTCCAGGCCGAGGAGATCCGCGATACGTTGCTCACCGTCGCCGGCAAGATGCGCCTCGAGCCCGCCGGCGGGCCGGGCTTCCGTCTTTACGACTACTACGTGAACAACGTCTCGACCTACGTCCCGCTCGCCCAGCACGGCCCGGCGACCTACCGCAGGGCGGTCTATCACCAGAACGCCCGCGCCAGCGTGGTCGACATCCTCAGCGATTACGACCTGCCGGACATCGCGTTCGCCGCACCCAAGCGCGCCAACACCACCTCCCCGCTGCAGAGCCTGACGCTGTTCAACCACAGCTTCACCCTGGACATGGCCGAAGCCCTGGCGGCCCGCCTGACCGGCAAGGACCCCATCGCCGAAGCCTACCGGCTTGCCTTCCGCCGCGCCCCCTCGGCCAAGGAACGTGCCGCCGCCGAGCAGCTCATCGCCAAGCACGGGAAGACCGCCTTCTGCCGGGCCCTGCTCAACGCGAACGAGCTGATCTTCGTCGAATAGCCAAGATTCCGAAGGGGCAGGCCCGGGAACTATCGGCCGGGTAGGCTGTCTGACTTAACAGGTCACCACGCCTAGGGCCTGGGAACTCATTACTTACGCCTCGAAAAGCCCGCTCGGAAGCCAAGGAAAGACTCGCACCGACAAGTCTGACTGACGCAAGATAAGGACACCCCCGACCTAACCCCTTTCTGACATGCATCGTCGACGCTTCATCCTCCGCTCCCTGGGAGCCACCCTGGCCCTCCCTGGCCTCTGCTCCCTCAGCGCGAAGGCCCTCAGCGGCAACCCGACCGTCCAGCTCTCCAAGGGCGCCGGCATCGGCGCGCGTCGCTTCGTGGCGATCGGCAACCTGCTCGGCTACCAGACGAAACAACTCTTCCCGAAGACGACCGGCAAGGACTATGAAAAGACCACCCTGCTCGAGCCGCTCTGGGAGCAGCGCGAGCACATGACGGTCTTCCGCGGCCTCGACCACGGCGTCAAAGGCGGCCACTTCGCGGTGCACTCCTTCCTTTCAGGCGTGCTCAACTCCGAGGCGCAGAACCGGGCCGACGGCAACGTCTCGCTCGACCAGTTCCTCGCCGAGGAGATCGGCCACCAGACCCGCTTCCCCTCCCTCACCGTCGGCTCCGAGGGCGGCATCCACGGCGGCTGCCAGATCGCCTGGACGAAGTCCGGCGTGCGCGTCCCCCCGGTCACCAACCCGGCCGAACTCTTCGACAAGCTCTTCGCCAGCGACTCCGCCGAGCGCCGCACCCGCCGCGACCAGGAGAACCGGGTGCAGGCTTCGATCCTCGACTCCGTGCGCGAGGAGGCGAAACGCCTCTCCGGCCAGGTCAACCAGGAGGACAAGGCCAAGCTCGACGAATACTTCACCTCGGTGCGCGACGTCGAGAAGCGCCTCGAACTGCGCCAGCGCTGGACGCACCTGCCCAAGCCGGCCGCGCCTTTCGGCAAGCCGGCCAACCGCAACGCGGTCGACGACCTGCCGCTGATGTATGAGCTGATCGCGCTCGCCCTGCAGACGGACAGCACCCGCATCGCCACGCTCGAGGTCGGCGGCGACTTCCTGCCCCAGCACCTCGGCATCAAGAAGGACTACCACGGCCTCTCCCACCACGGCAACGACCCCGAGTCCATCGCCCACCTCATCTCCCTCGAGCGCTACCAGATCGCGCAGTACGCCAAGTTCGTCGGCCGCCTCGCGCAGATCAAGGACGGCGACGGCACCCTGCTCGATTCGACGACGGTCCTGTTCGGCAGCGGCATGGGCGACGCCAATTCGCACCGCAACACCGACCTGCCGATCTTCCTCGCGGGCGGCGGCTACAAGCACGGCACCTTCCGCGAAGTCTCGCGCGAGGTCCGTCACAAGGTGCCGCTCTGCAACCTCTACGTCGACATCGCCCAGAAGATGGGCGTCGAGACGGAAGCCTTCGGCAGCAGCACGGGCCGTTTCTCCTGAGCCGCGCCGACACGCCTGAGCCGTGAAGATGCTTTCGGCATTCCGCACCCCGGCGTC
>JBEDDU010000103.1:0-3653 GCA_041176065.1 Verrucomicrobiota bacterium
GGTAGAGGAAGACCGAGTGGATGGCTTCGCGGACCTTGTTGTTGCCGGCGAAGGCGAACGAGACGTTGGACAGGCCGCCCGAGGTGCGGGCGCCGGGGCAGCGGCGTTTGATCTCCGCGACGGCCTCGATGTAGTCGAGGGCGTAGCGGTTGTGCTCCTTCAGGCCCGTGCCGACCGTCAGGATGTTCGGGTCGACGATGATGTCCTGCGGGTCGACGCCGGCTTCCTGCGTGAGGATATCCTAGCCGCGCACGCAGATGCGGACCTTGTCCTCGTAGGTGGCGGCCTGGCCCTTCTCGTCGAAGGCCATCACGATCATCGCGGCGCCGTAGCGGCGGCAGAGGCGGGCGCGGCGGACGAACTCCTCGTGGCCTTCCTTGAGCGAGATCGAGTTCACGATGGCCTTGCCCTGCACGCAGCGCAGGCCGGCCTCGATGATGTCGAAGTTCGACGAATCGATCATGAACGGCACCCGGGCGATGTCCGGCTCGGTGGCCGCCATGTTCAGGAAGCGCGTCATCGCCGCGACGCCGTCGAGCAGGCCCGCGTCGAAGTTGATGTCGATGACCGTGGCGCCGGCTTCGATCTGCTGCTTGGCCACGCTGAGGGCGGCGCGGTAGTCGCCCTTCTCGATGTGACCCTTGAAGATGCGGGAGCCGGCGACGTTGGTGCGCTCGCCGACGTTCACGAAGGTGCCGGGGCCGCCGACGATGTTGAGGGCCTCGAGGCCCGAGAGCTTGAGGGCCGGCGGGACCGCGCCGGGGACGCGGGGCGGGTATTTCTCGGTGCGGCGGCGGATGGCGGCGATGTGGCCGGGCGTGGTGCCGCAGCAGCCGCCGAGGATGTTGACCAGGCCGTCGCGGGCGAACGTCTCGAGGATGGCCGCGGTATCTTCGGGGCCTTCGGGGAAGCCCGTCGGCGAAAGCGGATTAGGCAGGCCGGCGTTCGGATAGCACGAGACGTAGATGTCGGCCTTCTTCGCCAGCTCGGCGATGTGGGGGCGCATCTGCTCGCCGCCGAGGGCGCAGTTCATGCCGATGCTGATCGGCTGGGCGTGGCGGACGGAATTCCAGAAGGCTTCGGTCGTCTGGCCTGTGAGCGTGCGGCCGGAGGCGTCGGTGATCGTGCCGGAGATCATCACCGGCAGGCGGAAGCCGCGGGCCTCGAAGGCCTCGTCGATGGCGAAGAGCGCGGCCTTGAGCACGAGCGTGTCGAAGACCGTCTCGCAGAGGAGGAGGTCGGCGCCGGCGTCGATCAGGGCGTCGACCTGTTCGCGGTAGGCGTCGCGCACCTGGACGAACGTCACGTCGCGCTTGGCGGAGTCGTTGACGTCGCGGGACATCGACAGCGTCTTGTTCGTCGGGCCGATGGCGCCGGCGACGAAGGCGTCCTTGCCCGGGTTGGCGGCCTTGAAGGCGTCGACGGCCTCGCGGGCGACCTTGACCGCCTCGACGTTCAGCTCGCGGACGAGGTGGGTCATCCGGTAGTCCTCCATCGCGATGGAGGTGCCGTTGAAGGTGTTGGTCTCGAGGATGTCCGCGCCGGCGTCGAGGTAGGCGCGGTGGATGTCGCGGACGACGGACGGCTTCGTGATGACGAGCAGGTCGTTGTTGCCCTTGAGCTGGCTGGGGTGGTCCTTGAAACGGTCGCCGCGGTAGTCGGCCTCCTGCAGCTTGAGCTGCTGGATCATGGTGCCCATCGCGCCGTCGAGGTAGACGATGCGTTGGCGCAGGAGGGCCTCAAGGCGCTCGCCGGCCGGATTCAATGGGAGTCGCTGACGGGACATCGCCCTTGAACGTGCGGGTTGCCGTCCAAGGGTCAAGGCACGGGGCGGGCCTAATGTGTCATGCGCCCGGCAGGTCGGGCTTCTTGCAGCGGAGGAGGTCCTGGCTGCGGTAGAGGACGATGCGCTTGCCCTCGAATTTCTCGTCGTCCCAGAGCAGGGGGCGGAGTTCGAAGCTGAACACGGGGTTCAGGTTGGACTTCGCGGCCTCCTCGGCGGGGTCGCCGCCCTGCCAGTAGAGGATGCCGTTGGGCAGGGAGTGCTTCTGGCCCTTGCAGAGGAGCTGGCGGGTGTTGTGGACGAAGGTGCGGAGGTCCGCCACGGCGCGGCCGGTGACGAAGTCGTGCTCGTGGTTCATCGTCTCGGCGCGGGCGTTCTTGACGTCGACGTTCTTCAGGCCGAGGCGCTCGGCGATGTCGGAGACCACGGTGATCTTCTTGCCGACCGAGTCGACGAGCGTGAAGCGGGCCTTCGGGTAGAGGACGGCGAGGATGAGTCCCGGGAAGCCGCCGCCGGTGCCGACGTCCATGACGCGGCAGCCGTCCATGAGCTTGAGGAACTTCACCGCCGCGACGCACGGCGCGTAGTGGTGGCGTTCGAGGTTCTCGATGTCCTTGCGCGAGACCAGGTTGATCTTCTCGTTCCATTCGCGGTGGAGCGCGGCCATGGCGGTCAGCTGCTCCCATTGGGCGGGCGTGACTTCCGGGAAGAGGGCGACGAGGGACTGCATGACGAGGCCGCCAGCGTGTTCCGGGGCGGTCCTGAGGCAAGGACGCCTTTGGCCGGAGCACTTTGCTGTTTCCTTCGGACGGGACTTGGCCAAGCCTAGCCGTCCTATGTTCCACCACGTCGTCTTCTTCTACCTGAAAAAGGACCTCACCGCGGCCCAGCGCTCGGAATTCGAGACCAAGCTCCGCGGCCTCCTCGCCATCAAGAGCATCCACAGCGGCTACGTCGGCGTCCCGAGCAAGCACGCCGTCCGCCCGATCATCGACACCTCCTACGACTTCGCCGAGTTCTTCGTCTTCAAGAACCACGCCGACCATGACGCCTACCAGATCGACCCGATCCACCAGGCGTTCATCGCCGACTGCAAGGCCTACTGGGATTCGGTCAAGATCTACGACTTCGAATAAGCCGTCAGGTTTAGCGACGAATCAGGCGCCGGCCCCCGGCGCCTTTTTTGTGTGCGGAGGGTAGGGTCGGGACCGCGTCACGACATAGTTGTCCTATGTGCAAAAGTGCAAACCGGCCTGCGTCCTGTGCAAAGGTGCAAAAGTGAGATGGCAAATTTCAGGTGACGGGTGACGGCCATCGGGGCATCAGCCTTTCAGGAGTCGGCATTTCAGCTGCCGGCCATCGGCTTCGGGTATCAACGAGAGAAACTAGGTCAGCACGCAGTGCTGACCCTACCTTGAGGCAATCTTTCAGCCGCTAACCGCCAACCGCTTACCGCTAAGGGTGGGTCTCGGTCATTGTAAACCTCCCCCTACTTCGGGCTTAACAATAGCCCCCAAGCCCCCTAGAACGGGGGTGTGCCGACTGCCACCGCAGCCGCTTCGTCCGCCACGGACGCCCTCGATGCCGCCGACCGGCGCTTCGGGTGGCATCCGTTTACCCAGATGCGGGAGTATCAGGACAACCCCCGCCTCCATCTGGTCCGCGGCGAGGGCTGCTGGCTGATCGACGGGGAAGGGAAGCGTTACCTCGACGGCAACGCCTCGGTCTGGACGAACGTCCACGGCCACAACGACCCGGACCTGAACCACGCCTTGCGCGAGCAGCTCGAGAAGGTCGCTCACGTGACGCTCCTCGGCCTGAACCACCCGGTCGCCACCGGGCTCGCCGAAGATCTCGCCGGACTGACGGG
>JBEDDU010000104.1:0-8020 GCA_041176065.1 Verrucomicrobiota bacterium
GGCGAGGATCTTGTAGCGGAGGCCGGAGGCGGTCTTCGTCACCGACTTGTCGGCGTCGACCTTGGCGAGGAAATCGTCGTTCTGCTTGCCCCACTTGCCGGCCTTGGCGTTGACGCGCTCCTGGAACATGGCGTCGGCGCCTTCGCCGAGTTCGGCGGGGTTGAACTTCGGCTTGTCGCCGCGCATCGCCTGACGCACGCCGGCGAGGAAGAGGTCGATCTCCTCGTCGGTGAGCTCGAGCTGCGAGTTCACTTGCGGCATGGGGGACTGGCTGGCGATGGAGTAGCCGAGCATGGTCCAGGCCTGTTTGACCTGTTCAGGGGTGAGGGTTTTCACTTTGGGTGCGGGGGGGAGAGCGAGCGGGTCGACGGCGGGCTTGGGCGCGTCGGCGGCGTGGAGGGAGGCGACGGCGACGGCCAACGCGGCGAGGACGGGGTATTTCATGGGAAAGGAATTCCTATCCGATTCAGGCCTTCGGGGGAAGCACCTTCGCATGCTCCTGGAGGGAGCAGACGGTGAGGGGATGGGCGCGCAGGGAGCGGATGCCCAGGACGGCCGCGCGGGCGGCGTTCATGGTGGAGGCCATGTAGACGCCGCGGAGGACGGCTTCGGCGCGCATGGCGTTCTCGTCCTTGCGCGGCAGCATGCCCGCCGCGGTGTTCACGATCATCTGGAGCTGGCCGTTCTTCAGGAGGTCGAGCGCGTTGGGGCGGGCGCCTTCCGAGATCTTGCCGAGCTTGGTGACCTTGATGCCCGCGGCCTCGATGGCCGCGGCGGTGCCGCTGGTGGAGAAGATGTTGAAGCCGAGCGAAGCCAGGTCGCGGGCGACGGCGACGGCGCCCTCCTTGTCGCGGTCCTTGACGGAGAGGAAGGCGCTGCCGGCGACCGGGAGCGCGGGCTGGGCGGCCATCTGGGCCTTGGCGTAGGCCATGCCGAGGTCGTCGTCGCAGCCCATCACCTCGCCGGTGGAACGCATCTCGGGCGAGAGCGCGACCGGGGCGCCGGGGAAGCGGCTGAACGGGAAGACGGATTCCTTGACGGACCAGTAAGGCGGACGGATCTCGCGGGTGAAGCCGAGGTCCTTGAGCTTGGCGCCCAGCATGCAGAGCGAGGCGAGCTTGGCGAGGGGCACGCCGATGGCCTTCGACACGAACGGGACGGTGCGGGAGGCGCGCGGGTTGACCTCGAGCATGTAGACGACGCCGTCCTTGATCGCGAACTGGATGTTCATCAGGCCGACGACCTTGAGGCGCTTGGCGAGGGAATGCGTGATGCGGCGGACCTCCTCGACGAGGGCCGGCGAGAGGGAGTGCGGAGGCAGCACCATGCCGGCGTCGCCGGAGTGGACGCCTGCGTGTTCGATATGCTCGAGCATGCCGCCGATGACGGTGGTCTCGCCGTCGGAGATCGCGTCGACGTCGAGCTCGATGGCGTCCTCGAGGAACTTGTCGAGCAGCACCGGCTTGCCCGGGGCGACATCGAAGGCCTCGCGCACGACGGACTTCAGTTCGTCCATGCCGTAGACGATGAACATGCCGCGGCCGCCGAGCACGAAGGACGGACGGAGGAGGACGGGGAAGCCGATCTCTTCGGCGGCCTGGTAGGCCTCTTCGGCCGAGAGGGCGGTCTTGTTGACCGGCTGGCGGATATCGAGCTCGATCAGGATGTCCTTGAAGAGCTGGCGGTCCTCGGCGAGCGCGATGCTCGCGGGCGAGGTGCCGACGACGGTGACGCCATGGGCCTCGAGGTCGGCCGCGAGATTGAGCGGGGTCTGGCCGCCGAACTGGACGATCGCGCCGACGCACTGTTCGGTGCGGTAGATCTCCAGGATGTCCTCGAGCGTGAGCGGCTCGAAGTAGAGGCGGTCGGAGGTGTCGTAGTCGGTCGAGACCGTCTCGGGATTGGAGTTCACCATCACCGTCTCGTAGCCCGCGGCGCGGAGCGCGTAGGAGGCGTGGACGCAGCAGTAGTCGAACTCGATGCCCTGGCCGATGCGGTTCGGGCCGCCGCCGAGGATCATCACCTTCTTCTTGGCGGAAGGACGGACCTCGGACTCGTCGCCGTAGGAGGAGTAGAAGTAAGGCGTGAAGGATTCGAACTCCGCGGCGCAGGTGTCGACGAGGCGGAAGGTCGTCCTGATGCCGGCGGCGTTGCGCTGGGCGTAGACGTCGGCCGGGGAGAGGCCGGTCGCATGGGCGATCTGGCGGTCGGCGAAGCCGGCTTCCTTGGCCTGGCGGAGCAGGTCGGCGCCGACGGACTTGCCGGCGGCCTTGAGGGCGAGCTCGAGGTCCACGATGCCGCGGAGCTGGCGGAGGAACCACGGGTCGATCTTGGAAAGGTCGAAGATCTCCTGCTCGGTGAGGCCGGCGAGCATCGCGTGGCGCACGAAGAAGACGCGCTCCGGATTAGGGCGCGCGAGGCGGGCGCGGATCTCGGTGAGGTCGGCGAAGGCGGCTTCGCCGTGCTTGCCGCCGCAGCCGAAGCCCCAGGCGCCGACCTCGAGGGAGCGGAGGGCCTTCTGGAAGGATTCCTTGAACGTGCGGCCGATGGCCATCGCCTCGCCGACGGACTTCATCGCGGAGGTGAGCGTGGTGTCGGCGCCGACGAACTTCTCGAAGGTGAAGCGCGGGATCTTGGTGACGACGTAGTCGATCGTCGGCTCGAAGCACGCGGGCGTGGACTTCGTGATGTCGTTCCGCAGCTCGTCGAGCGAGTAGCCGACGGCGAGCTTGGCGGCGATCTTGGCGATCGGGAAGCCGGTGGCCTTGGAGGCGAGGGCGGACGAACGCGACACGCGGGGGTTCATCTCGATCACGATCATGCGGCCGTTCTTCGGGTTGACGGAGAACTGGATGTTGGAACCGCCGGTCTCGACGCCGACGGCGCGGATGACGGCGAACGAGGCGTCGCGCATGAGCTGGTATTCCTTGTCGGTCAGCGTGAGCGCGGGGGCGACGGTGATGGAGTCGCCGGTGTGGACGCCCATCGGGTCGAAGTTCTCGATCGAGCAGATGATGACGCACTGGTCCTTGTGGTCGCGCATCACCTCCATCTCGTATTCCTTCCAGCCGAGGAGGCATTCCTCGATGAGGACCTCATGGACGGGCGAGGCGTCGAGGCCGGCCTGGGCCATGCGTTCGAACTCCTCGCGGTTGTAGGCGATGCCGCCGCCGGTGCCGCCGAGGGTGTAGGACGGACGGATGATGACCGGGAACTCGCCGCCGATGAGGGCGATGGTCTCGCGCGCGGCGTCGAGCGTCTTGACCACGCGGGAGCGCGGCACGTCGAGGCCGATGTCGAGCATCAGCTTCTTGAAGATCTCGCGGTCCTCGCCGCGTTCGATCGCCTCCTCCTTCGCGCCGATCAGCTCGACGCCGTGCTTCTTGAGGACGCCGGTGCGGGCGAGCTTGAGCGAGAGGTTGAGCGCGGTCTGGCCGCCGAGCGTCGGGAGCAGCGCGTCGGGCTTCTCCTTGGCGATGATGCGTTCCACGGATTCGACCGTGAGGGGTTCCACGTAGGTGACGTCCGCCGTCTCGGGGTCCGTCATGATCGTGGCGGGATTCGAGTTCACCAGGATGACGCGGTAGCCTTCCTCGCGGAGGGCCTTGCACGCCTGGGTGCCGGAATAATCGAATTCGCAGGCCTGGCCGATGATGATCGGTCCCGAGCCGATGATGAGGATTGAGCGGATATCGGTCCTCTTAGGCATAGTGTTCCGCGGACTGTCAGCGACCGCTGGAAGGATGGTCAAGTGGGGAGTTCTAACAATTGCGGGCGCCGTGCGGGAAGGCGCTTGCAGGGTCGTCCCGGGCGGTCATTCATCGGGGCGTGGACATCATCAGGATCGCCGGCATCAAGTCCTTCGGACACCATGGCGCCCTGCCCGAGGAGAAACGCCTCGGACAGCGGTTCACCGTCTCCGTCGACCTCGAAGTCGACACCCGTCCGGCCGCCGCGGCCGACGACCTCAAGCTCACGGTCAATTACGCGGAAGTCATCCGGACCGTCGAAGCGCAGCTGACCGGCCAGCCGGTCTACCTCATCGAGACCTTGGCCCAGCAGATCGCCGCGCGTATTTTGGGCACTTTTAACGTGGTCAAGGCTGTCACCGTCGAGGTGAACAAGCCCTTCGCCCCCGTGGCGGCCGAGTTTGACGCGATTTCGGTCAAGATCCGGCGCGAGCGAGCGTGAGCAGGACCCCCCGCCACTATATCCTCGGCCTAGGCAGCAACCTAGGGGAACGCGCCGACCTCCTCGCCCAAGCCATCACTCGCATCGGGAAGCTCCCCGGAGTGAAGGTTTTGGCCGTTTCCGAGGCGGTCGATTCCGATCCGGTAGGCTATGCCGACCAGCCGAATTTTTTAAACCTTTGTCTGTCAGTAGTTTGTGATAAAAACCCCGACGAACTCCTAATCGAAACCCTAGAAATCGAGCGAAAATTGGGTCGGGACAGGACCGCGAATCGCAACGGCCCCCGGACCTTGGACATCGACCTCCTCTTCTATGAAGGAGGTTCCTGGGAAAGCCCGACCGTCACCCTCCCCCACCCTCGGTGGTCTTCCCGAGGTTTTGTCATCTTACCCCTAAGGAATCTGCTTCAGGACCCGACCCTCGCCAAGCACCCCACCTGGGGTTCGCTCGCCGCGGAGGTCCGCGCCCTGCCCGTCGGCGACCATGGCCTCCGTCCATGGCAAGGCCCGACCCCCTGGAGCAAGACTCCCTGACCCCCGAACGCTTCGGACACTGTCCGGCGCTCTGGCTCGCCCTCCCCCTCCTGCTCGGCTGTTCAGCCGACGCCTGCTTCGGCTTGGACCCAGGTACTTGGCTCGCGCTCGGGACGACCGCCGCGGTCTTCGCCTGGGCGAGCCGGCGACGCGCCGTACCCTCAGGCGTCCTGCTCGTCGTCGCAGGCGTGACCCTCGGCGCCGCCTGGCATCATCTCCGGACGCCGCCGCAGGAAACCGTCGTCGTCCGCCGTCCGTTCGTCGAACTGCCGGTGATGATCGAACGCGCCGCACCGCGCACGGAAGGTGACGGCTGGTCCGGCCTCGGCTGGATCACCGGCCGCGACGGCCCTTTCTTCCGGCGACGCATCGCGTTGTCCGCGCGTGGCGAATGTCCCGCCGAAGGCGCCGAACTCATGATCGCCGGCGGGCTGAGCGCGATAGCCTCGGACGCTTCCGGATATGACGCGTGGCTGCGCTCACAGGGAGCGACCTTGAAGCTGCGCGGCGGACGCGTGCTCGGCGAACTCGCGCCGGCCTCGCGCTTCGCGGTCTGGCGGCAGCGGCAGCAACGGCGACTCGATGCGTGGTTGCGCCGCATGCCTTGGCCCGACCCCGACGGCGGCGCGCTGCTCGCCGCGACGATGCTGGGGCGGACCGCGCTGCTGCCGACCGAAGCCAAGGAGGCCTTCGCGGCGACGGGCACGCTGCATCTCTTCGCGATCAGCGGCCTGCACATCGCCGGCATGGCGGCCGCCTTGCTTTGGCTCGCACGACGCGCGCGTCTCCCCGAAGTGCCGGCCGGCGTGGCCGTCCTGGTGCTTCTCTGGGTTTACGTACAGGTGACCGGCGCGTCGCCTTCGTCCGTCCGGGCGTGGATCATGGCCGCATTCCTCTGGGGCGGACGCGTGGGCGAACGAGACACGCCTGCCTTGCAGTCGCTCGCGCTCGCGTGCGCCGTCACGCTTCTCCTCTCGCCCGAAGCGTGCGCCGACGCCGGCTTCCAGCTCAGCTATGCGGCGGTGCTCGGCATCATCGTCGCCGGCGGTCCGGCCGCCGACCTCTGCGCGCGGCCGACGGAAGAAGAACGGCTCACGCCGGCGGGTTCGCAGACCGCGACGCAGAAGGTACGCTGGCGCGCCCGACGCTTCCTGCTCGGCGGGCTCTGCGTCTCGCTCGCGGCGACGCTCGCGGGCACGCCGCTCACGCTCGGACACTTCGGCGTCGCGAGCTGGGGCGGGGTCTTCGTGAACCTCGTGCTCGTACCGCTCTCGGAAATCCCGCTCATGCTCGGCATGGCTTCCATCGCCTGCGGCGTGAGCGATTGGCTCGCGACTCCCGCGAGCTGGCTCAACGGCCTCGCCGGGGCATGGTTGCACGCGATGACTTGGATCGCCCGGGCCTGCGCGCTGGTTCCGGTCATCAACCTTGAGCTCACCCTGCCGTATCGCTGGCTGGGCCCGGCGGGAAGCGCGCTGCTGGCGGCGGCGTTCCTCTCGCAGGCTCAGTCGAAAAGCCTGCTCCGTCTGCTCGGCGTCCCAGCGGCGGTCCTGGCCGGCTGGGGTCTGCTCATCTTTTTGCTCCATATCCTAACCTGACCTTGCCAGCCGTCCGCGGGCGGAAAAAGTCCGCGCATGACCCCGTTCTCTTTCCGCACGTTCGCCGCCCTCGCGTTGGCCGCGGCCACGACCCTCAGCCCCGCCGCTCCGCAGGAATGGTCCGGCATCTACCCCGAGCTCGCCTACTTCAACAACGAAGGCGAATGCGGCACCGGCGCCGTCGTGCCTTGGGCCGATCGCCTGTGGGTCATCACCTACGGCCCGCACCTGCCTTACGGCTCGAGCGACAAGCTCTACGAGTTCACGCCGGACCTGCAGCAGATCGTCCGCCCGGAAAGCGTCGGCGGCACGCCGGCGAACCGCATGATCCACAAGGAGTCGAACCAGCTGATCATCGGGCCCTACTTCATCGGCGCCGACCGCGAGGTGCGCGTCATCCCGCCGAAGCTCATGCCCGGCCGACACACCGGCAACGCCCGCCACCTCACGGACCCGGCGAACAAGGTCTACTTCGCGACCATGGAGGACGGCCTCTACGAAGTCGATGTCCGCACCCTCGCGGTCAAAGGACTCATCAAGGAGATCAAGAACAAGCCCAAGCCCGGCCAGACCGCCGAAGTCAGCCCTGCGACGATCACGTCGACGCTGCCCGGCTACCACGGCAAGGGACTCTACTCCGGACAAGGTCAGGTCATCATCGCGAACAACGGCGAGCAAAGCGCCCAGGCGCTCGTCGACCCGACGATCACGAGCGGCGCGCTCGGCTCCTTTAACGGCGAAGGTAACTGGACGCTCATCCGCCGCAACCAATTCACCGAAGTCACCGGACCCGGCGGCCTGACCGGCAACGCCGACCCGGCCAAGGATCCGATCTGGACCGTCGGCTGGGATTTCCGCTCGGTCATCCTCATGGTGATGGAAGACGGTAAGTGGACGAGCTACCGCCTGCCCAAAGGCAGCCACTCCTACGACGGCGCGCACGGCTGGAACACCGAATGGCCGCGCATCCGCGACATCGGCGAAGAAGGCTCGCGCCTGATGACCATGCACGGGCTCTTCTGGAAATTCCCGGCGAACTTCTCCTCCAAGCAGTCCGCCGGCATCGCGCCGCGCTCCGCCTACCTCAAGGTCATCGGCGACTTCACCCCCTGGCAGGGTCGCCTCGTCTTCGGCTGTGACGACACCGCCAAGTCCGAGTTCCTCAACAAGCGTCCCGCCAAGGGCGCGCTCGCCGGCCCCGGCCAGTCGCAATCCAACCTCTGGTTCACTTCGTTCGACACGCCGGACAAGCTCGGCCCAGCCATCGGCCGCGGCAGCGTGTGGGTGGACGAACCCGTGAAAGCCGGCGTCGCCTCCGACCCCTTCCTGCTGTCCGGTTTCGCCAAGCGCGCAGTGCTGGTGCAGCACGACGGTTCGACGGCCACGACCTTCACGCTGGAGATCGACGCCCTCGGCGACGGCCGGTGGAAGACCTGGCGCGAAGTCGCGCTGAAGGCCGACGAGGCGTCGCGATGGGTCGAGATCCCCGCCGCCGTCGCCGGCGCCTGGATCCGGGCGAAGGCCGACCGCGACGTCGCCAAGGCGGGCGTCACCTTCCAATACGCCGCCGAAGACAAGCGCGGCGTCGAGCGCGACGGACTCTTCAAAGGACTCAGCAAGGCCGGCGACGCCACCTCGCAAGGCGCCTTCCTGCTGACGCGCGGCGCGAACCTCCGCACGCTCTCCGTGCTCGCCGCG